>JANOAY010000261.1:0-4714 GCA_031411375.1 Pedosphaera sp.
GCCGGAGCAGGAGAAGCGCGCGTTCTGCATTTTCGAGTACGTCTATTTCGCGCGGCCCGACAGCACGATCAACGGGCGCAACGTGTACAAGGCCCGCGTTGAAATGGGCAGGCAACTCGCGCGCGAATGTCCGATTGAGGCCGATGTGGTGGTGCCGGTGCCGGACAGCGGCAACTGCGCCGCGCTCGGTTACGCGATGGAGAGCAACCTTCCCTTCGAGATGGCCTTCGTGCGCAACCACTACATCGGGCGCAGTTTTCTCCAGCCGTCGCAGCTCATCCGCGACTTCAACGTGCGCGTGAAATTGAACCTCATTCCTGAACTCGTGAAGGGGAAGCGCGTGATCATCGTGGACGATTCCATCGTGCGCGGCACGACCTGCAAGACGCGCGTGAACAATTTGAAGGAGGCGGGCGCGAAGGAAGTGCATGTGCTCGTGAGCTGCCCGCCGCACATGAATCCTTGCGTGTATGGCATTGATTTCCCCGACCGCAGCAAGCTGATGGCGGCGAACTACTCGCTCGACAACATCTGCAAGTATCTCAACGCGGACTCGCTGCACTACCTCTCGATTGACGGCATGGTGAAGGCGACGGGCCTGCCGAAGAGCAACTTCTGCATGGCCTGCTACGACGGAAATTATCCGGTGCCCTTCGATCCGGCGACGGACAAGGAAATCATCGAGCGGCGGCGCGGGCGGACGGAGACGTTTGCCGAGGCGCTGGAGAAGGAGCAGGCGCAGATCCGATTGCTGTGAAGTTAAGTTAGTGGGGCAGCCCTCCCGGCTGCCACCAGTCCACTGGCCATACCGGTTGGTGTTGATCCGACAGCCGGGACGGCCATCGGACGAAGGCGGGCGGGACGCCTGCCCCACTACTTTTAAAGATCACTTCAGAACCGTTTCCAGCACCTCGCGCCGCCCGCTCAGCGAGGCGGAATCGCTGACCACCGTGCCGGCGGCGTTGCTGACATAAACGCGATAGCTGCCCAGGTCATCGCCCGTGATGCTTGGCAGAGTGAGCACGCGGCCCGTCACATCCACCGCCGGATTGGAGAGATCATGCCCGCTCTGCTGCCACGCAAAGGTGAACGGGCCGGTGCCCGCGACCACGACGGAGAAACTGACCGTCTCTCCCAGTGCGGTGATGACGCGGCGCGGTTGCACGGCGATGTAAGGCCGAAGGATGTCCGACAAATCCGCCACGCCATTCTCGTTCTGGTCGTTCTGGTCGTCGATTTGCATGACCCACGAGCGGAAATCGACGGCGGCGGTTTCAGCCCGGCCATCGGAGAGCGTCACTTCGCCGCGATACACGCTGGCCAGACGACGGCCCTTGGCGTGTGAATTTTCCACCCGGGTCAGCACGGCCGGAGCGACGAGCACGCGCCGCGTCGGACTGACGCGCAGCCGGAAAGCGGACGTGCGAACGGTGTCCGTATCCGCCAGGCGCGCGACGGCGGGCGCATTCGTGATCGCGTTGGAAAGATAAAAGTCGAGCAGGCTCCCCGTGTCGGTGCGCCGGTAGATGACCGAGCCTGTCGCGTGCAGCACTTCGTATTCGCCGTACATCTCCTCGTCCAACAGCAGGTCGGTGGCGAATTCGCCCAGCTCAGAATTTCCTTCGCGCCGCAGATGAATGGAAAAATTTGTCCGGCTCAACCGCGTGGCGAGGCTCGCCGCGTGCGGCACGGCCTCGGCGCTCAGAAACAAATCCACCGGCGCGGACAAATCCGCCGTGTCCGGCACCGTGTCGCCATCGTGGTCGCTCTCTGGGATCGCGACGAAAATGGTTCCCGCCTCCACACGGCGCGGCGTGCCGCTGCTGCCGTCGAGGACCGCGTAACCCGCCTCATAAAATCCCGGACGGGCCGCGCTCGGACGGAGTTCGCCGTTGCCGAAGTGACGCCGGCCCGTGCCCGCCGTGCTGAACACCACGGAGAGATCCGACTTGCTCGTGCCGCCGCCGAGACGGAGGGAGCGCGACGCGAGGTTCACGTTCGCTTCCTGCGGCGCTTCGGACGGGCGGACGGCGGCGGTCGCGACCGTCACCACGGCGCCCAAGGTCAGGCAAATCATCCAATTATTCATAGGCTCGAAATTTTCTTTGGGGGAGACATCGGCGGAGGGCTGGGGCGACTTGAATGGAGTTTTCTCCACGTCAGAAATGTTTTGCTCCGGGCCACGGCCCGGAATGTGTCGCAACTTGACGGCCGGTCGAAAGATTTTTCGGTGAGTCTCAGAAAAGCGGCTGCTATCGTGATCAGGTGAAACTGCGCGCCCGCCTCGTCCTGGTCCTGGCGTTCGTTTTGCTGGTCGCGTTTCTCGCCGACCAGTGGCGGCGCGCGCATCTCGAATCCAGCCAGGACAAAAACATTCTCGCCGCCGCCCGCCAGCACGGCGTCGAACCCGCGCTCATCAAGGCCGTCATCTGGCGCGAGAGCAAATTCGACCCGCACGCGCGCGGCACCAAGGGCGAGACCGGCCTCATGCAAATCATGGACCTCACCGCGCGCGAATGGGCCGCCGCCCAGCGTCTGAAAATCTTCGCGCCCGTCCTGCTCCGCGATCCGGCGCGGAACATTGATTGCGGCGCCTGGTATCTCCGCAAGCTCCTGCCGCGCTACGCGAAGACGGACGACCCGGTGCCGTACGCGCTCGCCGATTACAACGCCGGGCGCGGCAACGTGCTCAAGTGGATGAAGGACGAGGCGGTGACGAACAGCGCCGCGTTCATCGGGCGGATTGGTTTTCCCTCCACGCAGGCGTATGTGCGGGAAGTGATGGAGCGGCGGGATAAATATGCGGGGCAGTGGGAGGGAAACTCCAAATCCCAAATCTCAAATCCCAAATAAATTCCAACCAGCGCCTTGGCCAAGATCGAAAAGTCTTGTGAGCACAGCCTTCGCCAGAGCGCGCCTTTGGGAACTTGGTGTTTGGAATTTGTTTGGAATTTGTTTGGGATTTGGATTTTGGAGTTTGGGATTTTTTTCACTCATCTCTCGTCAGCGCCACCATCCGCCGCTGCAATTCCGCCTTCAGTTCTTGGCGCTCCTCAACGGTCAGTTCGCGCGGCACCGTCAGCGCCACGCCGACATGGATGTCGCAGCGCGCGAAGGGCAGGGGGATTTGAAACTTGTCCCAGCTCCGCAGTTGAATTTTCGGATGGATGTAAACAGAGACGGGAATCACCGGCAGCCCGGTCAGTTGCGCCAGCGCGATGATGCCGTCATGGATTTGATAACGCGGTCCGCGCGGGCCGTCCGGCGTGATGGCCACGGCGTGGCCGCGCTTCACCCATGAGAGCAGTTCGAGAAACGCCTGCGTGCCGCGCCGGCTGGACGAGCCGCGCGCCGCGTCCACGCCGAAATATTTCATCACGCGCGCCAGCATTCCGCCGTCATGGCTCGCGCTGATCAGGCAGACCAGCCCGGCCCCGTTGAGCTTGGGTTTGGCGTAGCGGCTCCAGATGAGCATGGAGAGCGCAAGACGGTTGTGCCACTGGCTGAAAATAACCGGCGAAGAAATGTCGCGATAAGTACCGTGCGGATCGTGAATGCGGCAGCGCCACGTCCCGGAGAAAGCGCGCAACGCGACGTAAGCGAGGAACGCCGCCGCGTGATGATGCCACTTGAGCACGCGTGGTTTCTCGATGCGGCGCGAGGGCTTGGGAGAATCTTCCGCCACGTTCACGCGCCTTTCTTGAGCGCGGCGCGCACGAGTTGTTCCACGCCGGCCTGCGCGCCGAGCAGCGCTTGCGCGCCCCGCACGGCCTCGTGCGCGTCGGGCTGCTTGAAGCCGAGCGCGGTCAGCGCGGCCACGGCGTCGCCGAATTTTGCATCCTCGGGCGAGAGCGCGGCGCGCGGGCCGGCGGGTTCGAGCGCGGCGGATTTGCCGAGCTTGTCGCGCAGTTCCACCACGATGCGCTCGGCGGTCTTCTTGCCCACGCCGCTGATTTGCGAGAGCGACTTCACATCGCCCAAGGCCACCGCGCTGCGGAGCGCGCCGATGTTGATGCCGCTCAAAATGTTCAGCGCCGTCTTCGGCCCGATGCCGCTGACCGCGTGGATCAAAAGGCGGAACATGTCCCGCTCCGCCGCGCTCATGAAGCCGTAGAGGACATGCGCGTCCTCGCGAATCGAGAGGTGCGTGAGAATCAAAATGTCGCCGCCGCGCGCCGGGAGCTTGTCGAACGACGAGAGCGGGATGAGCAGTTCGTAGCCGATGCCGCCGACCTCGACGGTGATTTGCGTGGGGACGGATTCAACGAGCTGGCCGCGAAGAAAAGTGATCATGGGGAAAATCTGAATGACGAATGACGAATGGAAACAGCAGCGCCCACTCCGGGCCTCGAACGTGTCGGTGGCAGTAACGTCAACATTCTCAATTCGTCATTTGTCATTTGAGCTCTGTCTCACACACGCTTGGGCTGTTCGAGACTGTGGCGCGAGTTGGTCTGCATGAAAGCGAGCGCGAGCGCGAGCGCATCGGCGGCGTCGGCCTCGGGCGGCGCGGACAGGTTCAACATGCGCTGAACCATTTTCGCGACGGCGAGTTTCTGCGCCGCGCCGTAGCCGACGACGGCCTGCTTTACCTTGCGCGGCGCAATTTCAAAAATCTCCAGCCCCGCCTCCGCCGCCGCGACCAGGCTGGCCCCGCGCGCCTCGCCCATGATGAGCGCGGTCTGGAAATTCTGCGCGTAGAAGAGTCCTTCCA
>JANOAY010000262.1:0-7602 GCA_031411375.1 Pedosphaera sp.
CCGTTCTCCCTCTCCCCCGGGGAGAGGGCCGGGGTGAGGGCGGGTGTGGATTGCATGAGAAATGGGCGTCGCATCAGAAGCCTTTGGAATCAACGCCGTCCCCCGCCACCGAACGGCGTGCCGAAGGGGCTGGCCGGGGCCGCGCTCGCGGCCGCCGTGCTGACTGTGCCGATCACGACCAGTTCGCCTTCCTTCAATCCTTCGAGCACTTCGGTGTTCGCACCGTCGGAGATGCCGACTTTCACGATCACGGGTTTCAGCAAGGTTTTCTCTCCCGCCGCCGAGGTTTCTTTTTCCAGAACGTAAATGGTCACGCTGCGCGGCCCCGTCGGCTCGGTGCGCTTCGGACGCTCGCCGCCACCGGTGCCACCACCACCACCACCACCGCCTTCGCCTTGGGCGGCGCGGGCGGCGCGCATCGCGGCCACGACCTCCTGATATTTCTGTTTCTGCTCCGGCGTCAGCGAAGCTTCGTAGGCCGCGCGCTCCTCGTCCGTCGGACGGCGGCGCTCGCCTTTGGACCACGGCGGAATGGGGAGCCCGGCCATCGGGCCGCTGGTCGCGAGTTCCACTTTGCCCTTCTCCGCCGGAGCGTTGGTCTCGCCGTGAATCACCGCGCCCGGCGGCGGACGGAAGCGCAGCGCCGCGTTCGGGATGCGCAGCACGTCCTTGTTTTCCGCGACGAGAATGTTCGCGTTGGCCGTCATGCCAGGGCGCAGTTTCAAGTCGGCGTTGCTGACCTCCACGACGGTGGCGTAGTTGACCACGTTCTGGTTGGTCGTGGGCGCGAAGCGCACCTGCTTCACCGTGCCGCGAAATTTCCGCTGCGGAAACGCGTCCACGGTGAACGTCACGGCCTGGCCTTCTTCCACGCCGCCCACGTCCGCCTCGGAAACCATCGCGTCGATCTGCATCTTCGCGAGGTCGTTCGCGATGTTGAAAAGCGTGGGCGTGTTGAAACTCGCCGCCACCGTCTGGCCGATGTCCACTGAGCGCGTGATGACCATGCCGTCAATGGGCGCGAAAATCGTGGTGCGTTCGAGATCCACCTTGGCGCGCTTGACGGCCGCCTCGCGCATCCGCACCACGGCCTCGCCCTGATGGAGATCAACGACGGCTTTGTCGAAGTCGGATTCGGGCGCGAGTTTGGCGGCGGCCAGATCCTTGGCGCGCTTGTGGCTCAACACGGCGAATTCCAGCGCGGCCTTCGAGTTGGCGAGTTCGGCCTCCGCCTGTTCCAGGTTCTGTTCGTAAGTGGAAGGATCAATGCGCGCGATGACCTGGCCGTTGGTCACGCGTGAATTGAAGTCCACATACAGCTCCTTGACGATGCCGGAAACTTGAGTGCCCACGGTGACGTTTTTCACCGGCGAGATTTGTCCGTTGGCGGTGACTTGCTGAATCAGATCGCCCTTCGTCGCGGCGGCGGTCTTGTATTCGATCTGCTGCGCGGCCATCTCTCGTTTGCCATACCAGCGCCAGCCCGCGTAGCCCGCGCCGCCGAGCAGCAGGAGAATGATCAGCCACTTCAACCAACTCGTTCCATTGCCTCGTGCCATAAATGTTTGCTCAACAGACTACGGAAGAGGGCCGCTGGCTACGAACATTTCGTGAACGGTGCCCGGGCTTTGGTCTGATGTGGGAAAAGCGGTGTCCTCACTCACAGAGGCGGGAGCATTTCCCATCCGCCCCCGTCCAACGAAACATGAAAAAGCTTTTCGGACTCCTGCTTGCCGTCTGCGCCGTGGGCCGCCTCTCCGCCGCCGGACTCATCATCGTGGGCGATGACAAGTTCTGGGAAGGCTCGCCCGTCATCATTCATCCCACGCCGCCGGTGGTTGACCGGCGCATCATCGTCACGCCGCGCCCGCCTTCGTTCGCGCCCATCGAAGTGGCCTACACCAAGGCCGAAGTGAAAATCAAAGACCAGTTCGCTACCACCAAAGTGGAGCAGGAATTTTACAACCCCAACCCGCGCCGGCTCGAAGGCACGTTCCTCTTTCCCGTGCCCAAGGGCGCGCAGCTCGACAAGTTCACCATGAACATCAATGGCAAGCCCGTGGAGGCCGAGCTGCTGGACGCGGACAAGGCGCGCGCGATTTACGAGGACATCGTGCGGCGGCAGCGCGACCCGGCGCTGCTGGAGTACGCGGGGCAGGCGCTGTTCAAGGTCCGCATCTTTCCCATCGAGCCGAACGAGCGGAAAAAGATCACCATCAGCTACTCGCAGTTGCTCAAGTCGGACGCGGGGCTGGTCAGCTACACGCTGCCGCTGAACACGGAGAAATTCACCGCCAAGCCGCTGCGCAGCGTGAGCGTGAAGCTCGACCTCGAGAGCAAACGCGCGCTCAAGTCCATCTACTCGCCCACGCACAAGGTCGAGGTGAAGCGCGATGGCGCGCACCGGGCCACGCTCGGCTTCGAGGCCAACGACGTGCGGCCCGACGGCGACTTCCAAGTTTTCTATACACAGGACGACGCGGACCTCGGCGTGAACTTGCTGACCTACAAACCGGCGGGTGAGGATGGCTACTTCCTGCTGCTCGCCTCGCCCGGCGTGGAGACGAGGAACGCGAAAGTGATGCCGAAGGACGTGGTCTTCGTGCTCGACACCTCCGGCTCGATGGCGGGCGCAAAGCTGGTGCAGGCGAAGAAGGCGCTGGCCTTCTGCGTGGAGAACTTGAACGACGGCGACCGCTTCGAGTTGCTGCGCTTCGCCACGGAAGTGGAGCCGCTGTTCAACAATCTGCGCGAGGCCACGAAGGAGAACCGTTCCACGGCGCAGAAGTTCATCGAGACCTTGAAGCCGATTGGCGGCACGGCGATTGACGATGCGTTGAAGAAAGCCGTGGCGCTGCGCCCGGAGAATGGCACGCGGCCTTACGTTGTTGTCTTCCTTACCGATGGCCGTCCGACGGTGGGGACGATTGATGAGAACCAGATTCTCGCCAGCGCGACGAAATCCAAGACCGGACTGACGCGCATCTTCTGCTTCGGCATCGGCACGGATGTGAACACGCACTTGCTCGACAAGATCGCCGAGGAGACGAAGGCGTTCAGCACCTACGTGCTGCCGGAGGAGGACATCGAAGTGAAGGTGTCGGGCTTCTTCACGAAGATCAAAGAGCCGGTGCTGGCGAGTCCGGTGCTGAAATTTCCCGACAGCGTGCGCGTGACGAAAATTTATCCCGCACCGCTGCCGGACTTGTTCAAGGGCGAGCAACTCATCGTCGCGGGCCGTTACACGTCGGGGGGCGACGGCGCGATTCAGATCGAGGGACAGGTGAATGGAGAGGCGAAGCGCTTCGCCTACGATGTGGTTTTCCCCGGCGCATCGAGCGAACATGATTTCATCCCGCGCCTGTGGGCCACGCGCCGCGTCGGCTACTTGCTCGATGAAATCCGCCTGCGCGGCGAGAGCAAGGAGTTGAAGGACGAAGTCACGGAATTGGCGCGCAAGTACGCTATTGTCACGCCCTACACGGCGTATCTCATCATCGAAGATGAAGAGCGCCGCAAGGTGCCGCTGCAATCGCAGACGCTCCGCCGCTCGGCGGTGACGGATCAACTCGGACTGAGCGGCGATGCGGCGGCGGCGCGATTCTACAAAATGCAGAAGGACAAGGCGGGTGATGCGGCGGTGGCCGGATCGCGTTCGGTCAATTCACTCAAGCAGGCGAACACGCCCGGCGAGGCCATCGCGTCCGGGAACTACGAGGTGTTTCGCGGCGACAACTCTTTAAGTTCTGGCGTGACGACCTTGAGCGCGGCGGGCGGACGGGCCAGAGCCGCCGTCGCTCTTAAAAATGAAACCGACGCGCGCCAGACGCAGGAGCAGGGTCGCTTCACCGCCGGCAAAACCTTCTTCCGCAACGGCGAGAAGTGGATTGATTCCGAAGTGCAAAATCAGGCGAACGCCCAACGCGCCCGCGTGCAGTTCGGTTCGGCGGAGTATTTCGATCTCGTGAAGAAGCAGCCGCAGTCCAAGTCGTGGCTCGCGCTGGGGCCAAACGTGGAGTTCACGATTGGCGACACGGTGTATGAAGTGACGGAGTGAGCGGAGCGGAGCTGTGGACCGCCGAGTCCGCAGTTCGTGTTCACCCGCGAAATTGAATGGAACGCACCGCATGCGATCCGGCGGACAAGGCTGTCCGCCGCTCCGCATTTCAGGAATGACAACCGCCCCGGAACCGCCAACACTCCGCGCGCATGTTTTCACACGTTGTCATTTTTTGGACCGACCCGACGAAACCCGGCGCCGCCGACGCGCTCATCGCGGGCGGCCTGGAGTATCTCAAAAACATTCCCGGCCTCCTGCATTTCCACATCGGCAAGATGGCGAAGAGCCATCGCCCCGTCGTGGACCAGTCCTACCAAGTCGCGCTGAACCTCGTGTTCCCGGACAAGAAGACGCAGGACGAGTATCAGGATCACCCGCGCCACATCGAGTTCGTGGAGAAGGTCTTCAAGCCGAACTGCGTGAAGGTCGTGATTTACGACTTCGAGTAATCCGGCTTTCTTGAATCCTGAAGGGATTCAAAGACAGACGGCCCACTCCACCTACTTCCCCTTCGACGCTTCGAGATACGCCAGCAGCGAGAACAATTCCGCAGGCGTGATTTTGTCGGCGAGTCCCTCGGGCATCATGGACTTCTCGCGTTGGGCGCGCTGGGTGATTTCCTTTTTCGCCAGCGTGGTGGTGATGCCGGCCACGTTGCGCACATCGAGATCGTCGCCGCCTTCGCGGGTGACGAAGCCTTCCAGTTCCTCATCGTCCTTGGTCTTGAACCATTGCGTCTCGAAGCCTTGCGCGATCTTGGCGTTCGGTTTGAGAATCGATTCGCACAGCTCGGCGCGGCTGTAGCGCGCGCTGATGCCGCCGAGGAACGGACCTTTCGGCGCTTCATCCGCGTTAACGGTGTGACAGGCGTTGCAGCCGATGCGGGTGAAAACTTCCGCGCCAATCTTCGCGTCGCCCTTCTGTTTCGTGGCGATGGCGACGACTTCCTCGTATTTCAACTTCTCGATCAGCGCGGCGGTAACGGTGGTGTCGAGCTTCAGCGTCTTCGCGGCGGCTTGTGCGGCGCTGGCCACTTCGGAGCGCGTGTCGCTCAGGTAACCGCGCACTTGTGTCGCGTAGCCGTCGAGCTTCAGACGCTGCACGGCTTGCAACAAAGCAAGTGTGCCTTGAGGAGAATTCCATCCTGCCTCGACGGCTTTGATTGCTTCCGCGCGCCCCCCACGCTCGGAAACTTTTCCCGAGGCAACATTCGCCAGCACCGCATAACCGAGCAGTCGCCGCTCGCCCGCCTCGCTCTGACTGAGCTTGGTGAAGTAGTCGAGGTTGCGCCCATGGCGCGCGTCGCGAGCGAAATCCTCCCACGCGCTGCTGATTTCATTTGGCTGTTTGCCCGGCTGCGCAAGCGCGGCGACGGCCGCATCCAGCGCAGCGGGTTTGCCGGACTTGGCGAGCGCGCGAATGGTCTTGGCGCGGAACGCCGCCGGCTCATCCGTGGCGCTGGCAACTTTCGCGAGCAGCGGAATGGCTTCATCAGGAATGGTTGCGCGGCTCGTGAACATCTCCACGGCGGTCGCGCGGAACTGCGCATCGCTGTCCGCGAGCTTGAGCACTATGGGCGTCAGCTCAGGCAAGTCCACGCGATTGCGCTGCAAGGCCAGCGCGAGCGCGGGCAGCGTGGCGGCGTTGGCCTTCGCGAGTTCGGCGCGCAGCGCGTTTTCAATCTTGTCGCTCTCGGTCCATTTCACGGGCTTGAAATACGGCCCGGTCGTGTCGGGCCGCGTGCCCCACCATTTGCCGTTCCAGTCGTCTTCGCGCGTCGCGAGACGGGCGAGAGTTTTCAAAATGATTTCGCGTGCAGCGGGATCAGAAACTTTTTTCAAGCGTGTGATCAAACCATCCACCACGCGCGCATCGTGCATCGCTTGGAGCGCGCGACCAGCGCCCGGGAGCAAGCTGGCGGTGCCGGGCGAATCGAAGGCCGAGAGACAAACATCCGCCGCGCCCAGTTGCGTGAGCGCGTGAACGGCGAGATGCGAGACCATCGCATCCGAATCCGCGACGAGCGGGAGACTAGTGGAAGCCGCCTCCGTTTTGCCGAGGCGACCGAGCGCGGTGACGGCCTGCAGGCGCACGCGCGGGTTGGCGTCAGCCAGTGCGGTGGTGAAGAGCGGAACAGGAAGAGCAGCGGCGAACTTGCGGTTGTCCGCCAGCGCGCGCAGCGCGAACTCGCGCACCGCCTCCTGCTTCGCCAGTTGCATGAGCACGGCCTGGGATTTTTCGCCTAGCAGTTGTTGGAGCGTGAAGATGGCGGCGACGCGCTGGTCGAGCGGCGCTTCGGACGCGGCCAGTTTCTCCAGCCCACTGGCGAAGTCGTTGCCACCGCGCCGGAGAATTTCCCGCTGCGCATACAGCCGCGCGAACGCGCTGGCCGAGCCGAGCTGTTGCAACATTTCCGCATTCGACGCCTTCACGAGATCAGGAAACGCCTTCCGCGTCCACCCCGGCGGCGTCACGCGCACGACGTAGCCCGCCTTCGGGCCGTTGTAAGTGAACGTCGCGCCTTCCCAGCTCGAAATGTAGAGCTGCCCGCTGCCGTCCACGTCCATGTCGGTCGGGCGCACCACGTCCACGAATTTTTCCTGGCCGGCCTTGAAGCTCGCGCCGTTGGAGGTCAGCGGGTGGCGCATGATGCCGCTGCGGCCCCATTCCACGGTGTAAAGTCCGCGCCCGAAGCCGTCAGGAAAACCTGGCTCGTCCATGAAGAGTGCGCCGCACGGCGAGCCACCGCCGTAATCCGCCAGTGGCTGGATCATTTCGTCGCCGAACTTTTTGTAGAGCGACGGGTAGCCGTATTCGCCGCCCAGCACGACGTGCGAGAGACGCACGTCCCAGCCGTCGCCGTCGTTGGTGTTGTCGCGGGTGAAGAGATCCATCTCGGGCGAGACGGCCACGTCGTAAATGTTCCGCTGGCCGTGCGAGACGAGTTCCAGCCCGGTGCCGTCGGGGCGCACGCGCACCACGCCGCCGCCGTGGAGTTGCAGGCGCGCGCCGTCCTTGCCCACAGCGTTCGTCGCGCCGTAATCGCCGACCGCAATGTAGAGGAAGCCATCAATGCCCATTCGCATTCCGTTCACCGTGTGATCCGCGCCGCGAAATTTCAGGTCGAAGCCCAGCCCGCGCACGAGCACGTCGCTCCGGTCGCTGATGCCGTCGCCGTTGTCATCGGTGAAGGCGGTGACGAACGGCGGGTGCATGACGTAAAGCGTCTTGTGGTCGAACCAGATCCCGCGCGGTGAATCCATGGTGGCGAAGGTCACGAACTTGTCCGCCTGTCCGTCGCCGTCCGTGTCCGTGCAGCGCACCACGCGGCCGCGATTGGCCTTGGCATCAATGGAGCCGTTCTCGTCGATGCCCACGTAGAGGTCGCCATTCGGCGCGGTGCTCAGGCAGGTCGGGTAGCCGACATCAGGCTGGGCGGCGAACATCGTCACCTTCCAGCCGGCGGGCATCTTGACGCTCTTCGGCACCTCGGCGGCAAAGCACGACGCGGCGGCGAGCGTGAGCGTGAGGCAAATCTTCGG
>JANOAY010000263.1:0-4721 GCA_031411375.1 Pedosphaera sp.
CTCCGAACTGAGCCGGCGCAGGGACTCGGGCGGCTCGGTTTCCAGCGGGCGCTCGCGTTCGTCTTTGAGGAAGCTCGTGAGGTGGTTCAGTTCGACCTGCTTCCAGTCGGTGAGATTCCTTTTCGCCGCCCAGTTCACGAAGCGGGTGAGCAGGTAGCTGTAATTTTTCTCCGTGCTCTCGGACTGCCCGCGCTCGTGGCGCAAGTAGGTCAGGAAGTCTTCGACGAGATGTTGCATTAGACAAAAACTGAACTAAGGCGGTACGGCCAGCGAGTAAGGTCACTTTGCTAAGGCTGGCAGGCATGCGATCACGCCGGATAACAATGCTGAAATTAAACTGAGCCATGCCAACCCATGGTGTCTGAAACCAAACAAAACAAAGCTCGTGAACAGAAGCTGCATCCACACGATCCAAAACACCCGGCCCAGCCAATCGTAAGATGCGCCTACCCGGTCAACCAAGGGAATGCCGAATGCGAGTGTGATCAAAACCAACACCCACAGTCGCCTTCCATCTTTGGCCTTGAAACTCATGGCATGCGGTGCGTTCAACTCACCCTAAAACAAACTCTGCACCGCAATCCCCAGAATGCTCAACGGCCCTTGGTCTTCCAAACTCTCCGTCGCCTTGTCGAGTTTCTGGAGGCTCACTTTCACGTTCTTGTAGAGCGATTCGTCGTTCACTATTTTGCCAATGGTGCCCTGGCCGCGATTCACCTTCTCCAAAATCTCGCGCGCGTTGGTCATGGCCAGCGTCATCTCGACGTAAAGTTTTTCGTCCTTCGCCAGCTTGCCGAGCGTCCCCTGCCCCGCGTTGATTTGCGTGATGATGGAATTGGCGTTCGTCATCATGCCGCGCGCTTCGAGCACGGTGGATTTGAGTTCCGCCGTGCCGGCTTGCAGGCCCACGACCGCGCTGAGTGCCGTGTTGTAGAGCGTTTCGTCGTAGAGCAGCTTGCCCACGGTGCCTTTGCCGTTCGACACCTGCTCCGTCACCATGCGCGTGTTCGCCAGGATGTCGCTGAGGTTCGTGGAGTTCTGTTTCATGAAGTCGGTGATGGGGCCGAACAGCGGCGCAAGGTTGTCCGGTGAAAAGCCTTTCGCCAGTCCCTGAATGTCGCCTGCCACGCCGTCGAGCTTCGCCATAATCGCGCTCAAGTCCGGCTGCTCTGTGGTGGCGAGAATCGCACCCTCGACCGCACGCGGCGCGGTGGCGGAACCGAAGTCGAGCGAGACAAAGTTCTGCCCCATCAGGCCGGTGAACTTGATCGTGGCCTTGCTGTCGGTGCGGATTTCGGCGTCGGCCTTCCTGACCTTCAGCGTCACGCGCACCTTTTCGTTCGCGAGGCGGATGTCGTCCACGCGGCCGATTTCCACGCCGGCCATTTTCACGAGGTCGCCCTTCTTCAAATCCTGCGCGGTCTGGAAGTCGGCATAGATTTTGTAGCCGGGCTTGAAGAAGTCGGCGACGCCGGCCATTTCCAGAACGAACAAGGCGGCGAACAGCGTGAGGACGAAGAATACGCCAAGTTTGGTTTCGAGAGAGTTTCTCATAAGGCTCCTAGGTTGCTCCTGCGAGTTGGGGTTTGAAATCAACAGTTAGAAATTTTTGCACCAGCGGATCGGGACTGCGGCGCACTTCGTCGGGCGTGCCGAGGGCGATGATTTTTCCCTCGCTCATCATCGCCATGCGGTCGGCGATGCCGAACGCCAGATCGCGGTCGTGCGTCACCACGACGGACGTGACGCGGATGCGCGCCTGCAAAT
Source organism: Pedosphaera sp. (assembly GCA_031411375.1). GTDB lineage: Bacteria > Verrucomicrobiota > Verrucomicrobiia > Limisphaerales > SIBH01 > JANNGC01. Next base: position 1,768 of record JANOAY010000263.1, read on the forward strand.
CCAGAATCTCCTGCCCGATGGTCACGGCCATGAGCGGGTCGAGTTCGCTCGTCGGCTCGTCGTAGAGAATCAACTGCGGCTCGATGACCAGCGCACGCGCAATGGCCACACGCTTCTTCATGCCGCCGGAAAGCTCGTTCGGCATTTTCTTTTCCACGCCGGCAAGCTGGAGCAGTTCCAGTTTCTCGCGCACCACGCGGTCAATGTCCGCCGGTTTCATCAGGCGATGCTCGCGCAGGTAGAGGCCAACATTGTCGGCCACGTTCAGCGAGTTGAGCAGCGCGCCGGATTGGAAAACCATCGCCATACGATATTTGTCCAGCACACCCTCGGCCTCGACGCGTTCGCCTTCGATCAAAATCTCGCCCGCATCCGGCGTCTCCAGCCCGATGAGGTGTTTGAGCAGCACGCTCTTGCCGCTGCCGCTCGGTCCCATGATGACGAAGATTTCGCCGCGCGCGACTTCGAGCGACACGCCGTGCAGCACTTCCACGCCGCCGTAGCTCTTGCGCAGTCCGCGCACTTCCACGGACACGCTCTGCTGTTGATTGGCGCCGCCGTTCATCAGTCGAAGTAGAGCAGAAACCGGGTGAGAAAGTAATCGCAGATCAGGATCAGGATGATGGAGTTCACCACCGCCTTCGTGACCGAACGCCCGATGCCTCGCGGGCCGCCGATGGTTTGCAATCCTTGCGCGCAGGAAATGACGCCGGTGGTGATGGCGAAGACGACGCTCTTGAAAAGCCCGTCGAAGATGTCCTTGAACTCGACGGTCTGGCGCAAGTTCGAGAAGTAGGCGTCGTAGCCGATCTGCAAATTTTCATTCGTCGCCGCGACCAGCGCGCCGCCCATCCAGCCGGAGAGCATCGCGAAGAGCGTGAGCATCGGCAGTGCGATGGTGATGGCAACGAGGCGCGGCAGCACGAGGTAGTGAATGGGATCAATGTTCATCGTGCGGAGCGCGTCAATTTCCTGATAGACGCGCATGGAGCCGATTTCCGCCGCCATCGCCGAGCCGATGCGGCCCGCGATGAGAATGGCCATCATCACCGGCGCGAGTTCCTTGGCCATGCCCACGCCCACGCCGCCGCCGATGGAAGTGGCGAGACCGTATTGCTCGAGCAGCGGCCCGGTCTGGAGCGCGATGACGCCGCCGATGAAGAGCGCGAGGATGCACGCCATGAGCAGGCTGGCGTTGCCGATCTCGAAGAGCTGCTCGAAGACCTTCTGCTTCTGCCGCCAGAGCTTGGGAAGGGCCTGCCCCGTGCGCCACAGCAGCACAACCATTTCACCAATGCTTTGAAACATAACTCAAGGTGCGACTGAGATACTGGCGTGCGAGGGGGAGCGCAAAGAGTTTTCAACAGCGTCCTAACTTGACGGAGCGCGGGTTTTTAACCCGCCGCCATGCTCTCCGGACGTAGGCGCAAGAACTTGCCCGCACCTTCCTCTCTTTCACGCTGCTGCGGGTTTTCAGCCCGCGCTCCGGGGACTACACCCACAGCACGGCGGAAAATTTCTTCTGCAACTGCGGCTTGAGCTTCGGGTAGCTGTTCGTGCGGAAGGCGGGCCAGTTGAACGTCGCGTCCAATCGCTTGCCATCGGGCGTGGCCAGCCAGAGTTTTACCGGCACTTTTCCCTCGCACAGATGCGGGTGCTCCTTGAGCGGGAAACACTCGTGCAACTTCATCTGCACTTCGGGTGAGTTCGGTTCGCCATCCTCGTCCAGTGGCTCGTCAGGATATTGCAGCTTTAGTTTTCGTCCGTCCGGCCAGGCGATGGTGAGCGGCGCAAGTTCATCGAGCCACGCGCGTTGCTCGGGCGCGAGGTGCTTCGCGAATTCTTCCTTCACATGCGCTGCCTGCGCCTCCTTCGCCAGCGACAGGCCATGAAATGCCCGGGCCAGTGACGCGGTGATCGCGGCTTCATCGAGGGGAGGAAACTCCAGTTCCGGCTGCGCGGCGCAAACCAGGTTCACGCGCGCGATGAATTGCTTCACCTCGTGATTCAACAGCGGCAGCTCGAAGCAGCCGCGCCGCGCCGCCTCCGCCAGCGCGCGTCCGCTGGCGTCCGGCACCACCTCGCGCTGATGCTCATGGTGAATCACCAAATCTACAAAGCGCACCAGTTTCACCGCCGCCACGCGTTTGTGCGTGCGGTCGTAGAGATGCTCGACCGTCGCGTGCAGATGCTGCGGGAACATCTCCTCGATCCACTCGCGCTTCACGGCCGTGGCCAGGCCGAGCAGCGTCATGTTTTCCGCGCCGCGCCCCGGCACCTCGCGAATCGTCGCCGTGACCAGCAGCGGCGCGTTCTGCACCACGCTCTCGCGCATCAGCGTGCCCTGCCGCTTCTCGGTCATCTCGCACTCCAGCGTCCCGAGGTCACGCCGCACACAAAGCTGGTCAATGAATCCCGCCATGAGACAGCGCAACAGCGCGTCATCCGAAGCGGGAGCCGACGGTTCACTGTTCACTGATGACTGATTACTTTTCCCACCCAGCATCTTCTCCCGCTCCGCAATCGTGATGAGCTGATCAAACGTCTGCTCCACCTGCCGCGCGACTTGCGCGTTGAGGCCGTAGCGGCGGCACGTTTCAAAAGCGAAGTTCGACTTCTTCGCGAACTGAAACGCGCGCATCAGCGTGAAGAAGTCCGAATCCTGCGACGCCTCGAACAGTTCGCGCGCCTCGGAGATGTGCTTGTCTTCGCGCCGCAATCGCTGGAGCAAGTCACGCCCGCTGACCAGCGCCGCGCACATTGCCGCGGCGCGCACACAGTTGCGCTTGGACGCCTCGACGAGCATTCGCGAGTAACGCGGGTGCATGGGGAGGCGGAGCATTTGCCGGCCAATCGCCGTCAGTTCTCCGCCCTCGCTGAGCGCGCCCAGCATGGTCAGCAATTTTTCCGCGCGCTCCACCGCCAGCGCCTCCGGCTTGTCGAGCCAGTCGAAC
>JANOAY010000264.1:0-4948 GCA_031411375.1 Pedosphaera sp.
GCTGGAAGCCGGCCCTCACTGGCAGGCAAGGATGCCTGCCGCCACTTTGATCGGCACGCTGGCGGCTACGAATAGAAGTAACCCAACTCCCGCAACGAGGCGTAATCCTTCGTCCGCTCCGCCGTGGCGCGGCCTAGAATCACATGGTCAAGCACCTCGATCTTTAGCAACTGCCCAGCACGGATCAGATCGCGCGTGGCCTTGATGTCCGCCTCGCTGGGCGTGGGATCGCCGCTGGGATGATTGTGAACGAGGATGAGGCACGCAGCATTCGCGGCGATGGCGGCGCGAAAGACTTCGCGCGGATGAACGAGAATGGTGTCGAGCGTGCCTTGGGAAAGTTTTTCCACGCGGATGAGCCGGCGGCGCGTGTTCAGCAGCACGGCCTGAAATGTCTCCACTGCGAGGAAACGGTTTTCCTCGCGGAGCAGGTCGGCGATTTGCGCGGGCAGTTCCAGCAAGGGCGCTTCGCCGCGCAGTTCCTTCGCCATGCGCTGCGCGAGGGTGAAAGCGGCTTGGAGCGCAATGGCCTTGTCGCGCCCCACGCCTTTCACCTGACCGAGTTCTTGGAGTGAAGCGCGGGCGAGTCCGTCGAGCGTGCCGAATCTTTGCAGCAACTGTTCCGCAATCTGAATGGCCGAGACGCCCTTCATCCCGGTGCGGAGCATGATGGCAATCAACTCGGCGTGACGCAGCGCGTCCGCGCCGAGGGCGACGAGCCGTTCGCGGGGCCGCTCCTGCTCGGGCATGTCGCGGATGAGGAGGTGGGGCATGCGCGTGGTGTAGGGGAAACGGTCTCGGGAGTCGAGGGCCGAGAGCGCCTGGGAGCGCTGGCTTCCGGCCGGCGCGTTTCTGAGACCAGCACACCCTCGCGCCGGCAGGGATGCCGGCGCTCCCAGACTCAAGGCAGCAGCTGAACCGTGATGTCCTTGTAGCTCGCTTCCGTCATCCCGCCGCCGTGGACTTGCAGGCCGATCAAACCGTATTGCGGCAGCGTGTCGTCCGTCTCGGTGTAGCGAATCATCACCACGCCGTTGATCGCCGTCTCGATGGCCTTACCGCGCGCCCGGATGACATACTCGTTCCAGTCATTCGTCTTGACGGCCTTCTTCACCGCCTCCGCGTCTGGCTTGATCAGCACCTTGTTGCGGCGCGACTCGTCGTAAAGCGCGCCCCACCAGCCCGGCCCGATGTCGCACTGGTAGCCGACCATTTCGTTCGTGGGCTTGGTCGCGGGCTGGCTGCGGATTTGCACGCCGCCGTTCACGAAGCCGTTCGTGCCCGCGAGTTTGAACTTCAGCTTGAGAATGAAATTGGTGTAGGAATTTTCGGTGCGGAGGAATTCATTGCGCGGCACCTGCGCCGTCAACGAACCGCCCACGAACGCGCCGTCCACGATGCGCCAGGTCTTGTTCGTGTCGCCGACCCAGCCGTGGAACGTCTTGCCATCCGCCAGCGGCATGGGCGCGGCGAATGCAGAAACAACCGAGACGGCAAGCACGAGCGCGAGGAGTGATTTCATGGCGCGCAAAGTAGGAATGAGAGCAGGAACATTCAATGCCGAAGGGGGGGAGAGGAACACGAGACAGGAATGTATCGCCTACTGCCGGCTGGAAAGCCGGCGCTACGACGTAACGCCGACATTCCTGTCGGCCGGTGGCGAGGTTTTCCAACCTCGCAGTTCACTCTGACTCATACCACTTCCTCCACCACCGCCGTGCCCGCGCTAAACGCAATGATGCGCACATTCGTCCCCGTGCCGATCATCCCGCCGTCCGAGCGCACATCGAGAATCGTCTCGCCGAACTGCGCCTTGCCGCCGGGGCGCAGTGCAGAAATGCTCACGCCCTGCGCGCCGAGCATCGTCGTTTCTAACGTCGCGTAAGCCGCCGTGGTTGCGCCGCCGCTCACGCCTTGCGAGATGAGCGCGGTGTACATCGAAGTCTTCGGCAACAGCTTGCTCGCCAGCCACACGCCAATGGCCACGCCGCCAATCGCGATGAGCAACGTGCGCAACGCATCCTCCACACTGCCCGCCGTCGGTCCCGCGAAACGCGGCCAGGCCGGCACCGGCCCGTCTGGCACCGCCGGCACGCCCGGATACAAATCCACCAGCGCCATCACGATGGAGAACAGCATGAGCAACGCGCCGACCACACCAAGCGCGACCGTTCCGGGAAAGACGAACAACTCCAGCGCCAGCAACACTGCGCCGATCAGAAAGACCAGCATCCATTCCAGTCCTGAGAAACCCGCGATGTAACCGCCCGCGAAATAAACCGCGAAGGCTGTGAGGCCCACAATGCCCGGCAGCCCGAAGCCCGGCGTCTTGAATTCGATGTAGAGTCCGACCGCGCCGATGATGAGCAGCAGCGGGCTGATCATGTTGATCCACGAACCGAGCTTCTCCGCGCCCGTGGGCTTCACGTCGATGCGGCGCGCATTCACGTAGCCGAGTTTCAAGAGCAGCGCGTCGAGATTCTCCACCGTGCCGAGCGAGAGCAGCGGCTTCTTCGGATCGCCGTAGAGTTTGCTCGCCTCGGTGTCGGTGAGCGTGAGGATGTCGCCCTTCTCGTTCAGCACCACGCCATCCATCTTCAACTCCTTGTTCTTGTCGATCATGGATTCGATGACCTCGATGTTGTGGCCGTTCTTCTCCGCCACGCGACGAACCAGCGCGCGCACGGCGGATTTCATTTTCACTTCCATCGTGCCCGGCACGTCCTGCACCTGGCCGCCCGGGGCCATCATCACCGGCGCTGCAGCTCCGATGACGCTCTGCGGGGCCATGTAAATTTTCTTCGTCGCCACGGAGATGAACGCGCCGGCGGAAAACGCGCGGTCATTCACGAAGGTCACCGTCTCGCCCTTGAACTCGCCGATGATGCTGATGATGTCCTCGGTGGTGTCGATGCGCCCGCCGTCGGTCTTCATGTCGAGCACGAGCAGGGCGGCCTTTTCCTCGATGGCCTGCTTCACGCCGCGCCGGACGAGATAGACGAGCGGCGGCGCGATGTCCTCGCGAATGGGAATGATGACGATGGTCTTGCCCGCCGAGGAAACTTTGATCTCCGCCGCGCTGGCGAACAACGCCGGGAGACACAACACCAACGCGAGCCATGCTTTCATGGCGGGAGCCTAGCGGACGACGGCACCACGGGCAACGTCGTCGAGCAAGAAAGAAGAGGGCCGGGCTTACCGGCGAGAGGATGGCCGGAGAAACTTACGCCCGCTTCAATTTGGCCTTCTTCCCCTCACTCCACACTTCGTTGAACTTCAAGCCGGCATCTTCTCCTTCTCGACCAACGCTTTGAACTGGGTCTCCCGGGTGGCCGGAAGCTTCGTAGCAACAGGTTCCGACCCAATCAGACCGCCCGGCTTTAATTGAGACTTTCCAGTTTGCATCCGCTGCGCTGTTGCCGATATTCCGCGCCCAAGATTTTTCACGGACTGACTATGGCTGACGACAAGAAGCACGTTTACGACGAGAGCAAAATTAAGACGCTCTCCTCCCTCGATCACATCCGCCTGCGCACGGGCATGTACATCGGGCGCATCGGCGACGGGTCGCATCAGGACGACGGCTGCTACGTGTTGATGAAGGAGGTCGTGGACAACACCATTGATGAATTCATCATGGGCCACGGGAAGGAAGTGAACATCAAGATCGAGGGGACGCGCGTGTCGGTGCGCGACTTTGGGCGCGGGATTCCGTTGGGCAAAGTCATCGAGTGCGTGTCGCAGATTAACACGGGCGCGAAATACAACGACGAGGTGTTCCAATTCAGCGTGGGCTTGAACGGCGTCGGCACGAAGGCGGTGAACGCGCTCTCGAAGGAATTCATCGTGCGCTCGCATCGCGACGGGCAGTTCGTGGAGGCGCGCTTCAAGCAGGGCAAGCTCAAGAAGGAGGACAAGGGCAAGACCACGGAGCCGAATGGCACTTACGTCGAGTTCGAGCCGGACCCGGAAATTTTCAAGCACTCGGAGTTCAAGACGGAATACATCGAGAAGCGCCTGCGCCACTACACCTACCTGAACACGGGGCTGAAGCTGAACTTCAACGGCCAGACCTTCGTCTCGCGGCGCGGGCTGATGGACTTGGTGATCGAGGATTTGGCGCGCGACGGCTCGGAGCCGATTTACGCGCCGCTGCATTACACCAGCAAGACGCTGGAGTTCTGTTTCACGCACAGCAACTCGCGCTACGGCGAGACGTTTTACTCGTTCGTCAACGGCCAGTACACGAGCGATGGCGGCACGCACTTGAGCGCGTTTCGCGAGGGCCTGCTCAAGGCGGTGAACGAATACGCCAAAGGCAAGTTCGAGGGCGACGACGTGCGCGAGTGCATGATTGGCGCGGTGGCGATTCGCCTGAAGGACCCGATGTTCGAGTCGCAGACGAAGAACAAGCTGGGCAACACGGAGATTCGCACCGAACTCGTGAACACCGTGCGCGAGGAGTTGCTGCACTTCTTCAATCGCAACAAGGACATCGCGACGAAGATCGTTGAGAAGGTCACGGACACGCAGCAGTTGCGGAAGGAATTGCAGGAGGTGAAGAAGCTCGCGCGCGACCGCGCCAAGGCCATCACGATTCGCATCCCGCAGTTGAAGGACTGCAAGAACCACCTCGATAAGAAGCGCGACAAGGGCAAAGGCACGATGGTCTTCATTTGCGAGGGCCAGTCCGCCGCCGGCTCCATCACGAGCTGCCGCGACGTGAACAACCAGGCCGTGTTCGTCCTCAAGGGCAAGCCGCTCAACGTCTGGGATCTCAAGCGCGATGTGGTTTACAAGAATGACGAGATGTACAACCTCATGCAGAGCCTGAACATCGAGGACAACATCGAGGGCTTGCGCTACGACAAGGTCATCCTCGCCACCGACGCCGACGTGGACGGGCTGCACATCCGCAACCTGATGATCACCTACTTCTTCCGCTTCT
>JANOAY010000265.1:0-3411 GCA_031411375.1 Pedosphaera sp.
CAACGCGGAAACGATGGAAGCGAAGCTCGAAGATGCTTACGTGCTGAACTTCGAGAAGAAGATCAGCAGCCTCAAGGATCTCCTCCCCGTCCTCGAAAAAGTTGCGAAGATCGGCAAGCCCTTGCTCATCATCGCTGAAGACGTCGAAGGCGAAGCCCTCGCGACGCTCGTGGTGAACAAGCTGCGCGGCACGATCAATGTCTGCGCCGTCAAGGCGCCGGGCTTCGGTGATCGCCGCAAAGCGATGTGCGAAGACAACGCGATCCTCACCGGTGGCAAGTTCATCAGCGAAGACTTGGGCGTGAAGCTCTAGTCCCTCGAATTGAACGACCTCGGCCGTGCGAAGAGCATTGTCGTGGGCAAGGAAAACACCACGATTGTCGAAGGCCTCGGCAAGAGCAGCGAAATCCAGGGCCGCGTGAATCAAATCCGCCGGCAGATCGACGAGACGACTTCTGATTACGACCGCGAGAAGCTCCAGGAACGCCTGGCCAAGCTCGCCGGTGGTGTCGCCGTCATCAACGTCGGCGCTGCGACCGAGTCCGAGATGAAGGAAAAGAAAGCCCGTGTCGAAGACGCGCTGCACGCGACCCGTGCGGCCGTTGAAGAAGGCATCGTGCCTGGCGGTGGTGTGGCGCTCATCCGTTGCATCCCGGCCATCGAGGCCGTCAAAGGCGCGAACGACGACGAACAGATCGGCGTGAGCATTGTGCAGCGCGCGGTGGAAGCCCCGCTCCGCACTCTCGCGGCGAACGGTGGCGAAGAAGGTTCCGTCATCGTGCAGGAAGTTCGCAAGCGCAAGGGCAACGAAGGCTACAACGTCGCCACCGGCGAATACGTGGACCTCGTGAAGGCCGGCGTCGTGGACCCGAAGAAGGTCACGCGCAGCGCGCTCCAGAACGCCAGCTCCATCGCGGGCCTGCTCCTTACCACCGAGTGCCTCATCACGGAAGCGCCGGAGAAGGACAAGAAGTCAGCCGGCGGCGGTGACCACCACGGTCACGGCGGCGGCGGCATGGGCGGCATGGATTACTAATCCGCGTCCTCGAAAGATTCAGCGAGGCTGTCTTGCGCAAGCGAGGCAGCCTCGCCTTTTTGTGAGGATTGAAATGCAAGGCTATCGGCGATTGAATCATCTCCATGGGAGCCTGCTTCACGCAAACCGTTCTGTTGTTCACTTGTTTCGCGTTGTCAATTCACACGGCGACACCCGCCTCAAAACTTCCTGACACCTTTGATGCGAAAGGGGTCGATGCGTTTCTCACTGAGCAGGTGAAACAGAACAATCGCGTCGGGTATTCTGTAGCGATTGTGAAGGACGGGCAGGTCGTGCTCGCGAAGGGCTACGGCAAACGCTCGTTGCAGGACGGGCGCGCGGTGGAGACGAACACAATCTTCGCCATCGGCTCGGTGTCGAAGCAGTTCACTTGTGCGGCCATCCTGTTGCTCGCGGATGATGGGAAACTTTCCGTGCATGATCCCGTTGCGAAGTATTATCCGAACCTTACGCGCGCGCAGGACATCACGCTGCTCGACTTGATGAATCACGTCTCGGGCTACCCGGATTATTACCCGCTCGATTTCCTCGACCGACGGATGCTGAAGCCCATCGAGGAGGATGAACTCATTCGCCAATACGCGGGCGGCAAACTCGATTTCGAGCCGCGCAGCAAATACTCGTACAGCAACACCGGTTACATCCTGCTCGGTCGGATCGCGGAAAAAGTCAGCGGCGAAAACCTCGGCGCGTTTCTATCGCGCAGGATTTTTCAGCCGCTCATGATGACGCAAACAATCTATGAACTCGACACCAAAGACCCGCGCTTGGCGACGGGCTACCAGACCTTCGCACTCAGCGAGCCGTCCGTGATTCCACCAGAAGGCGCGGGCTGGTTGCGCGGCGCGGGCGGAATATATTCCACGCCGCTCGACTTGGTGAAATGGAACCTCGCGTTGCACAGCGGCAAAGTGCTCAAGTCCGAGACCTACGCGCTGATGACCACCGCACGCCAGCTCTCAACCGGCAAGCTGAGCGATTACGGCTGCGGCCTGCGTGTGACGACGCAAGGCGGCCGACCGGTGCTTTCGCACAACGGCGCAGTGAGCGGCTTCAACACTTACAACGCTTCGGCACCTTCAACGCGTTCTTCGGTGATCATGATGTGCAATCTCGAAGGCGGCATGAGTCCGCTGCCCGGCCAGATTTTTTCGCTGCTGCTGAAGGAGCCGTCGAACGTCCCCGCCATCGCCGGTCCCGCCGCACCAGAGACGGTCAAGACGGTCTTTGCGCAAATGCAGAAGGGCAAAATCAACCGCGCGCAATTCGCCGAAGAATTCAACCACTACCTCACCGACGAAAAAATCTCCGGCGCGGCCAAGCGCCTGAAACGCTACGGCACGCCGGGGAAAGCCGAAGTCCTCAGCATCAACGAACGTGGTGGATTGGAAGTCACGACCACGCGGCTGACGTTTTCCGATGGCGAACTGCGCGTGCTGATGTACCGCCAGCCCGGCGGCCTCATCGAACAATTCTTCGTGAGCCGCGAGTGAGTTGGCGCGCGGGCTTTCCCGCCCGCAGCAATCCACGCTTTGGTAAGGTGTCAGGACTTTTCGAGAACGTGCCGTTGCCCGGACGTTGCTGCGGACTGGAAAGTCCGCGCGCCGTGACGGTTCTCCTGAATTCGCGCTTGGCTTGGCCCGGCGCATTTGTAGTCTCCGCCCATGCCCACATCAGCCGACGCACTGCGCCGCTGGCTTGGCCTGTTGTTTCTCGCACTGGCCTTCGGACTCCTCATTTGGGGACAGACCGTGCTTCGCGACCGCTTGAAGGGCGTGGCCTTTCTCGCCTACTGGGGCGGCTGTTTCTTCCTCACGATGGCTGCCATCATCACCGCGCTGCTCGACGTGCGCGCCACGCGACGCAAGGCGCGTGAGGAACAGGATGAACTGCTGCGCCAGACCATTGAGGAACTCGAGAACGAGTCTGAAGACAAGCCGCAGAGTTGAACTATAATCCACTCGCCTCCGCCTGCCTGGCGCGGCCTGAAAAATTTCTCGCCCCCTGCGCCGTTCGTGCCGCAAATTGCGCGCTCGCGAATTTCGCGGACATGAAAGCAAAGATTATCTTCACTCCAAAAAGGGCGGTCGTGGACCCGCAGGGCAAGACCGTGCAAGGCGCGCTCGAACACATGGGCTACCAAGGCGTGGGCGCCGTGCATGTGGGCAAGTATCTCGAAATCGAACTGACCGGCACCGACAAGGAAGCCGCGCGCCAGCAGATCGACGACGCCTGCCCCAAAATTTTGAGCAACCCGGTGATCGAGGATTACCGTTTCGAGATCGAATGAACTTCGCCGTTCTCCAGTTCCCCGCTTCCAATTGCGACCAGGACGCCATTCACGTTCTCAAAAA
>JANOAY010000266.1:0-8922 GCA_031411375.1 Pedosphaera sp.
CCGGATGCCTTCGGTGTAAATCTGCTTCGGGTTCACCCAGAAGCCATGCGCGAGCGAGGCGAGAATGCCCGTCTTGTGCGCCGCGTCGTGGCCGTCCACGTCGAGGTCGGGCGGCGTCTCGGCGTAGCCCAGGCGCTGCGCATCGGCCAGCACGTCGGCGAAGTCCGCGCCTTCAAGCTTCATGCGCGTGAGGATGTAATTGCAGGTGCCGTTGACGATGCCATAGAGGCGCGTGATGCGGTTCCCGATCAGCGCCTCGCGCACGACCTTGATGATGGGAATGCCGCCCGCGACGCTCGCTTCATAATAAAGATTTGTCCCGTGCTGCTGCGCCGTGGTGAACAGTTCCTCGCCGTGCGCGGAGAGCAACGCCTTGTTCGCCGTGACCACCGGCTTGCCCTGCTTCAAGGCCGCGAGCACGACTTCGCGCGCCGTGGTGGTGCCACCGATCAGTTCCGCGACGAGATCAATCTGCGGATCAGCCACCGTGCTGCGCCAGTCCGTGGTGAGGAGTTTTTTGGAAATCCTGACCGCACGCGCCTTGCGCAAATCGCGCACCACGACGCGCGCGACCTGAAGCTCGACGCCGAGCCGCGACGACATGAGCGCGCCATTGCGCTGAAGCGCCTGCACGACGCCTCCGCCCACGGTGCCACCACCAATAATTGCCAATCGAACCTGCCGCATGAAGCGCGAGAGATTGCAGAGAAGGCCCGCGCGGGACAACGAGATTTTGCGGCGTGGGGAGTGGTGGAACTTCTCACGCGGCCAGAAGTCGCGCCCGGGCCGGCGGTGCCGTCCGGTCCGCATCACCGCCCCGGCTCCAGTCCCGCCCCGTTCCCGCCGACAGTTCCACTGAATGTGGCTCGCACTTTCCCAGATTAAATCTTCCGACGTCGGGCGGCGCGTGAAGGCGATTGAAGAGCTGGCGCAGGTCAGTGATTTGAAAGCCATGCTCGCCCTCATCGGCGCGCTCGCGGATGCCGTCCCGCGCGTCCGCATCGCCGCCGCCTCGGGCATCGCCGCGCAACGCGACGCGCGCTGCGTGCAGCCGCTCCTCGCCGCGCTCGGCGACCCGCACGCGGGCGTGCGCGAAGCCGTGGTCGAGGCCCTCAAAACCATCGGCCACAAATCCGCCATCCCCTACCTCGCCCCCCTGCTCTGCGACCATGCCCCCGGCGTGCGCGCCCACGCCGCACACGCGCTGCGCTCGCTCGGGTGGAAAGCGGAGAATGAGGATCAAGAGGCGTTCTTTTGCATCGCGATCGGGCGTTTCTCGAAGGCGGCGGAATTTGGTGAAGTGGCGGTGGAGCCATTGATCCGCCTGCTCGCGGACGAGGCCAGCTCGGTGCGCCGGGCGGTGACGGACGCGCTCGCGGAGATCAGCGATCCGCGCGCCGTGTCCGCGATCACCGGACGATTGGAGGACGGCGATCCGGGCGTGCGCATTGCCGCCTTGAACGCGCTGGGCCGGACCCGTGACGCCGCCTTCGCCCCGCTGGTGCGGCGGCAGCTCGCGCACGTTGATAAAAACCTTCGCGTGGCCGCGCTCGAGACGCTGGTGAAAATCAGCGCGCCGGACCTGTTTCAAGTTCTGGTCCAGGCGCTGGAGGATCCGCATTGGAACGTGCGCGCGGTGGCCGCGTCCGCGCTCGGCGCGCTCGGCGACCGGCGGGCCATTCCGCATCTGGCCAAAGCCTTGAAGGAGGCGGACGGCGATGTGCGGCAAATTGTGGCCGAGGCCGTGGGACGTTTGCGCGACGAGAGCGCCATCGAGCCGCTCATTCTCGCGCAGCTCGACCCGGACAGCGCGGTGCGCCAGGCGACGAGCGCGGCCCTGCTCCAGACAGACCGGGACTGGATGAAGTCATCGGGCGCGCAACGCACGCTGCCGGCGTTGAAGCGGGCCTTGAACCACGACGACTACGGCGTGCGGCAGACGGCGGCGGAGTTGCTCAACAAAATTTTTAACATCCGCCAGTGCGAACCGACTTTGCTCGCCGATGTGGACGCGGAATCCGTGCGCCGCCAGCGCGCCGTGGACGTGCTGGCCTCGGTGCTGTGGGATGACGACCCGCTGATCCGTTTCGCGGGCGTCTGGGCGTTGCATCAAATTGGCGAACCGCGCGCCGCCGGGCCGGTCTCGACGAAGCTGCGCGACGCCGAGCCGCTGGTCCGCCAAGCGGCGGAGCGGGCGCTGGCGGATTTCGGCCTGAAGGAGCACGCACGGCAACGCGAGGGACTCGTGGTAAATCACTCCGAGGACTGGGGCAGCGGGCCGGTGGCGTGAGCGCCAAGCCCAGCCGGTCCAGCGCCAGCAGCTTCGGCCGGACAAAAAGCCTCACCGTCGCGAGCCGTCCGGCCCGAAAGAATCCGAATTTCCACCCCTGCCGTTCGTCGTTGAAGGTGGCGAAAATCAATCAACCGAACGCACTGTGACCAAATCAGTCTCGCATCACGCATGGATGGCAGTCATCGCGCTCGGTCTTTTCGTTTTTTCAGTCACCGCCGCGCCGAAGGTCACGAAACTGATCGTTCAGCCGTCCGCGCTCACGCTTTCTTCGGCCACGGATGAACAGGGCGTGATTGTCACCGCGCTCGCCGCCGATGGCAGCGCAGTTGATGTGACGCGGTTGGCGCGCTTCACCTCGAAACAACCCGGCGTCATCGCGGTTTCCACGAATGGCGTCTGTCGCGCGCTGGCGGACGGCGAGAGCGAAGTGTCGGTCACGTTTGGCGGTCAGAAGGCCAGCCTCAAAGTCACGGCACTTCAGTCCGCGACCCGGCCATCGCCTTCCTTCCGGCAGGATGTTTTGCCCGTGCTCACGAAGACGGGCTGCAACTCCGGCGGCTGCCACGGCAAACTGGCGGGGCAGAACAGTTTCAAACTCTCCCTGCGCGGCTATGCGCCGGAGTGGGACATCGACTGGCTGGGCAAGGAAGTACGCAGCCGGCGCATCGACTACGCGTTCCCGGACGAGAGCCTGATCATCTCGAAGCCGCTCGGGCATGTGCCGCACGAAGGCGGCGTGCGCTTCGCGGAAGGCTCGCGCTACCATCGCACGCTGGCGGACTGGATTCTCGCCCGCACGCCGGGTCCCGACACGAACGAGACGGACGCCGCGCGGATCGAAGTGTTCCCTGGCTCTCGCACGATGAAGCCCGGTGAAGCACAGCAACTGCTCGTGCGCGCGCACTATCGCGACGGCGGCGTGCGCGACGTGACGTGGCTGGCGCAATTTTTCTCGAACGACGAGACGACGTTGAAAGTCACGGACGGCGGACTGGTCACGGCGTTGCGCAGCGGCGAAGCGCCGGTGCGCGTTCACTTCCAAGGCCAGGTGGAAGTCGTGCTGTTCACCACGCCGCATACGAACAAGATTTCGGCTGCGTTCTACGCCAAGAAGAACAATGTCGTGGACGAGCCGGTGATGGCGAAGTTGCAGGCGCTGCGGATTCCTCCTTCTGCGTTATGCGATGATGCCACCTTCCTGCGCCGCGCCTTCCTCGACACCATTGGTGCGCTGCCCACGCCGGATGAAGCGCGTGCCTTCGCCGCCGATTCACGCGCCGACAAGCGCGCGCGGCTCGTGGATGATTTGCTCACTCGCCCGGAATACGCCGACTACTGGACGCTCCAATTCGCCGACCTGTTGCAGAACCGCAAGGAACGCGACCACGACGTGCGCGGCACGAAGGGCGTGCGCGCTTTCCACGCTTGGCTGCGCGGGCAGGTCACCGCGAACCGTCCGTGGAACGAACTCGCCCGCGAGGTGCTCATGGCCAGCGGCGATGTCGTGGAACATCCAGAAGTCGGCTACTGGGTCACGCTCATCGGCGAGAAGAAGGCCGAGGAATCGGAAGTCACCGACGGTGTGGCGCAGGCGTTTCTCGGCAGCCGCATTGGCTGTGCGAAGTGCCACAACCATCCGCTCGAAAAGTACACGCAGGACGACTACTACCACTTCGCCGCGTTCTTCTCTCGCGTCTCGCTCAAGCGCACCGACCCTTTGAACGGCGCAACTGCTCTCGTGGCCGAGTCGAAGGACGAGATGGATCAGAAAAAGCGCATCGCCGAGATGGAAAAGACTTTGGGCGAACTGGAGCCGGGTTTGGAAAAGCTCGCGGGTGAAGATTTGGAAAAAGCGCAGAAGAAAGTCACCGAGCAAAAGAAGAAGCTCGACGAGGCGACCAAGCAACTCACGAGAACGCGGCTGGAGAAAAAGCCCGGAGCCTTTCAGCCGCGCACGAAGAAGATGATGACGCCGCAACCGCTTGATCGCTCGGTGGTTGAAACCAAGCCCGGCGCCGATCCGCGCGCCCAACTGGCCGCGTGGATCACAGACCCGGCCAATGAGAATTTCAGTGGCGCGATGGTGAACCGGCTCTGGAAACATTTCTTGGGCGTGGGACTCGTGGAGCCGGTGGATGATTTGCGCGCGAGCAATCCGCCGACGAATCCCGAATTGTGGGGCACGCTTAACAAGGAGTTCGTCGCGCATGGCTACGATTTGAAGCACGTCATGCGGCTGATTCTGAACTCGCGAACCTACCAGTTCAGTTCAGACACGTTGCCGAGCAATCAGGCCGACCGGAAATTCTACTCGCATTACAACGCACGCCGCCTGCCCGCCGAGGTGATGCTCGACGCCGTGAGCACGGCCACGGGCGTGCCGGATGAGTTCAAAGGCTACCCGCTCGGCACACGCGCCGTGCAACTGCCCGAACCGGGCGTGGCTTCGTATTTCCTCTCGCTCTTCGGCCGCTCGGATCGCGTCACGGCCTGCGCCTGCGAGCGGATGGGCGAGGTCACCCTGCCGCAACTGCTCCATCTGCAAAACGGCGATGACCTCCCGAAGAAGATCCGCTCCTCCGATGGCCGGCTGACGTCGCTGCTTCAGGAGAAGAACGACGACAAAGTGATGGAAGAGATTTTCCTGGCGACAGTTTCGCGCCCGCCCCGCGCGGGAGAAATAAAGGCCGTTCGCGAATCACTCGCCAGCGGCGACGCGCGCGAGGAAGTTTATCGTGATTTGTTCTGGGCGTTGCTGAACTCGAAGGACTTCGCGTTCAATCACTGATGAAAGACTGACTATGCTGGACGTTTCACTGACATCCGAGAAACACAACTTCTGCAACGGCTGGTCGCGGCGTGACTTCCTGCGCGTGGGCGCGCTGGCCCCGTTTGGACTTTCACTTGGCGGCTTGTTTGCGGCAGAAAAGGCAGCGACAACTTCGGTCAAGCGGGCGCGGGCAAAATCGGTGCTCCTGGTTTTCCTCGGCGGCGGCATTTCGCATCACGACACATTTGATTTGAAGCCGGATGCGCTGGAGGAAATCCGCGGCAAATACAAGGGCATCCCCAGCAACATTCCCGGCCTGCACGTCGGCGAACTGCTGCCGAAGATGGCCAAGACCATGGACAAGGTCTGCCTGGTGCGTTCACAGCAGCACGGCAATGACCATCACGAGACGGCGACCAACTGGGTGCTGTCGGGGAAATTCGGCTCGCCCTTCGGTGATCATCCGGCGATGGGCGCGGTCGTGGCGCAGCAGACCGGTTTCAGCGGCATCGTACCGCCTTACGTCGCGGTGCCGAAGAATCCGTCGTTCACCTGGGAACTCGGGAAGAGCGCGTGGCTGGGCGGACGGTTCGAGTCGTTCAAGGCGGGCGATCCGAACGCGAAGGATTTCCAAGTGCGAGACCTCTCGCTGCCGAAAAACGTGACTGCCAAAACGCTGGAGCGCCGCGCGACGCTGTTGAAGGCCGTTGATTCGCTCTCCGCGCATGTGCAGGGCAATGACCAGATCGCGACCTACGACGAGTTTCATCAGAAGGCCGCGCAGATGGTGCTGTCGCCCAAAGCGCAATCAGCGTTCGATGTGGACAAGGAGCCGGAGAAACTGCGCGATGCCTACGGGCGGAATGAGTTCGGACAAAGCTGCCTGCTGGCGCGGCGGCTCGTGGAGAGCGGCGTGCGCTTCGTGACGGTGAATTATGCGGGCTGGGATCATCACGCGAAGATCTTTGAGGGTCTCGACAAGAAGCTGCCCCAGTTCGATCAGGGATTCTCCGCGCTGATTGAGGACATGACGGAGCGCGGGCTGCTCAAGGACACGCTGGTCGTGTGCATGGGCGAGTTCGGACGCACACCGAAGATCAACAAGGACGCGGGACGCGATCATTGGGGCCACGCGGGCGTGATGATGTTCGCTGGCGCCGGCGTGCGCGGCGGAAAAATCATCGGCGCGACGGACAAGACGGGCAGCCACGTCACGGATCGTCCGGTCAGCCCGGCGGATGTCTGCCACACTGTTTACGAAGCGTTGGGCATCAATCCCTTCAAGGAACTTCACACGCCGGAAGGCCGGCCCGTCTCCATCCTCGATGGCGGCAGCACGATTCATGAACTGTATTCGTAGCCTGCTCATGCTGCTCGCGCTGACGGCGACGCTGCTGCCCACGCACGCGGCGGAGGACAAAAAGGACGAGAAGAAAAAAGACCCGCCGAAGATCACAGGCGCGTTTCCCTTTGCCATTATTCCAGGGACAACGAACAAAATTAAAATCCGCGGCCTGAGCCTGACCAATGCGACAGCGGTCCACCTTCCCACCGCAGAGAAGCTCGCCGCCGAAATCAAATCGCGCGGCAAGGCCAGCGTGCCGGAGAAGGCCGACCCGAAAAAACTCGGCGACACGCAGCTCGAAGTGGAATTGGTGCTGCCGGCGGATTTTCCGGCCGGCGACTTGCCGATCTTCGTGACTGCGCCTGAGGGAGACACGAGCACAAATCAACTTCGGGTCATTGAGCGCGCGTTGCTGCTGGATGAGAAAGAGCCGAATGCCGGTTTCCGCAAGCCGAACGACGTGAAGTTGCCGCAGACGATTCGCGGCACCATCGAGGCGGCGAACGACGTGGATGTGTTCCGTTTCACAGGTCGCGCGGGGCAGAAGGTGCGCATCGTGTCCTTGAGCGCACGCTACGGTTCCACACTGGACCCCATCCTCACTCTGCACGACGCCAAAGGCCATACGCTCGTGAGCAGCGATGACTCGGGCGGCGCGGCGGATGCCCTGGTGCGGCTCACTCTCCCGAGTGATGGGCCATATTTCGTGAGCATCATCGACGCGCACGACCGGGGCGGGGCAACTTACGGCTACGTGCTCGCTGTGGAGGCGGAATAACCCAAACAGGCAGCACGCCTGATTTCAGCCCCGTCATTCCCACCAGACCCAACAGGACAAAAAAGCCCCGTCCCTTGCGGGACGAGGCTCTGGAAAATGCCTAGCGGTTGGCTAGTTGTTGTTCTGCTCGGCGGCGGCTTCCGCTACAATGTTCACGCGGCGGCTGTTCTTGTCGAACAGGACCTTGCCATCAACCAGTGCAAAAAGCGTCCAGTCGCGACCGGTGCCGACGTTGGCACCGGCGATAAATTTCGTGCCGCGCTGGCGGACAATGATGCTGCCTGCGCTGACCACTTCGCCGCCGAAGCATTTCACGCCGAGGCGCTTGCTGACGCTGTCGCGCCCGTTGCGGACGCTGCCTTGACCTTTTTTATGTGCCATAACTAAACCTTCACTTCTTTGATTTTCAGCACCGTCAGCTCCTGACGATGACCCACCGTGCGGTGGTAGCCTTTGCGCCGCTTCATCTTGAAAGCGATCAGCTTCGGGCCGCGGATGTGCTTGACCACATCGGCCACGACGCCCGCATTGCTAAGAGTCGGTGCCCCGACGGAAAACTTACCGTCGTTAGCGACAAAAAGGACGCGGTCTAAAGTGACCTCTTTTCCTTCTTCCGCCTCCAACAATTCCACTTCGATGGTGTCGCCGGGCGACACCCGATACTGTTTGCTGCCTGTTTCAATGACTGCGTACATAAAAGCCTTTCCCCAAAAGGGAGCGAGATAGCAGCAAAACCCCGGAGGGGTGTCAACAAACCATTTCTGCTTTTGGGAGGCGGAAGGTAGCGGAGGCGGGAAGGGTGGCAACTGGGAAGTTGTCAGGTGGCGGCATGCGCCGGGATTGAATGCAAATCGTCCGCTTGGTGCCATTCATGCCGCACGTCCCGCATGATTAAACCGTGATCAAATTCAATGGTGCCGGCTGGAAACCGGGTTTGGTCATCGAAGAAGCTCGATTCCACGCGCTGAACAGAAAGGGCTTGAACACGCCAGTCCAGCGTGCGGAGCAGCAAACCATCGAACCTCGCCGGCTCGCGGGTGACAGAGTAGCCAACACATCCGCCCTCGAAGAAAGCTGACGACTCGGCCAGCGAATGGAAACAGGAGCTGGCGGGAAGCTGTTCCGCTTCCTGAGCCACGACGCGCACGGCGGTGCTTCCGTCGAGCGACTGCATGGAGAAATCAATCAGCCCATCCGCGTCAGAGACGGAAAACTTCGCGCCGTGATGTTCCCCGGGGAAAATGCGTCCACCTGCGATTCGGTTGAGCAACGAACCCGTATCGCGGCGAGGCACGAACACACCTTCGTGTCTCCCGTCGGAGTCTGTCCATTCGACGGCGATTCGGTGCGCGGCGTTTTCACTCGAAATCCCCAGCAAGGCTGGTACGCCGCTTGGACGGATTTGTTCCAAACGAATCAGGCAAATGCCAACAACCGCCTGGCCGTGATGAAGTTTTGGTTGGAACGGTGAAGGAAGCAAACGCTGCACAACTTCGGGCTGCGCGCGAAAGTTTATCAACAACCGTCGTTTGATGACGCCCGCCAGGACTGGGAGACGAATGGACATCAATGGTTCACGCCTGAACCGGCGTCACACCCACCACAAGATCAAACTTCGCCGCCAGTTCGCCGGCCTTCGCGCCCGTGAGCGGCGCGAAATCCACCGTCACCGAGGTTCGCACGTCGCCGTCCGTCAGCCCCTTCCAGATGCCGTCCTTCTCGTTGCCGGGATGGCC
>JANOAY010000267.1:0-4868 GCA_031411375.1 Pedosphaera sp.
CAGTCCGATGGCCGTCCCGGCTGTCGAACGTGCAGGCGAGACGCCCGCAGGACGCGCGGCAGCCGAGACGGCTGCCCCACTACGCGGTGAACAACTTGTCGAAAATTTTCTGAGAAATTTTTTGCCGTCGCGCGCCGCTTCTGCTGTATTAGCGATCGCAAGCCGGAAACTTGGCGTAAAATTCGGTTCCTCACGACAAGTAGTGGTTTCCAAAAACACGGACGAATTGTGCCGTGACGGGTTCAGCGAATGCTGGCCCCGCGAACGTAATTTCGCGTTTGGATTTCCAAATTTTGTGTGTCTGTCGTGAGTGCCATGAACGTGTTTTATTTTTTAGCCGCCGCCGCCAAGCCCAAGGACGTGGAACTGACCATGATCTGGGAGCAGTCCACTTTGGAGGCGAAGGTCATCATCATCTTCCTGCTCTTCTTCTCCATCTTCGCCTGGTCCGTCATGGTCGCGAAGGCGGTGCAGATGCAGCGCGCGAAGAAATTAAACCGCCTCTTCGACAATGAATTTCGCACTCAGAAGCACGCGCTCGATGTCTTCGACCGCCGCGTGACGGTGGAGGATTGCCCGCTCTTTGTCGTCTATCACCAAGGCTGCAAGGAAGTGGATGCGCGATTGAAGCTGCCCGAAGGCGGGCGCAAGACGCTGCTTTCGCTCAAGTCCATCGAGCATGTGAAGCGCACGCTGGAAAGCGCGGTTGCGTCGCAGTCGCTCAAGCTGGAGTCGGGGCTGATCCTGCTGGCGCTGGCGGTGAGCGGCGCGCCGTTCCTCGGTTTGCTCGGCACGGTGTGGGGCGTGATGAGCGCGTTCAGCCATGTGGCGATGGCCGGCAAGGCGGATCTCGCGACGATGGCGCCCGGCGTGGCGGCGGCGCTCATCGCCACGGTGGCGGGGCTGCTCGTGGCGATTCCGTCCATGTTTGGCTACAACTGGCTGGTGCATAACCTGCGCGTCCAAACGGTCGAACTGGACAACTTCGCGCAGGCCCTCGTCTCGCAGATCGAGACGGAGTATTTGAAGGACGAATGAGACGTTTTTCCCAACGCAATTCGCTGGTGACGTTGAGTGAGATCAACATCACGCCGCTGCTCGATCTGGCGTTCGTGCTGCTGATTATTTTCGTGATCACCACGCCCTTGCTGGAGCAGGGGCTGTCATTGAATTTGCCTGTGGGAGGAAAGCCAGATGCCGTGCTGGTAAAGGACAACATCCGCACGGTGGAAATTGATGCACGCGGGAACTTCGTGCTGAACAGCAAGCCCATGACGGTGGCGCAAATTGAGGCCGAACTGGTCGCGGTGTACGCCAGGAATCCAAATCTCGTGGTCTTTGTCCGAGCGGACAAAAACGGAAAAATTGAGCCGTTCGCGGACATCATGAACCGATGCATCCGTCGAGGCATCACCAAGTTTTCGTTCCGCACGTCGCCGGAAAAGTAATGAATCGCTTTGAAAAAAAATGCTTCGTCGGTTCGGCCACCTTTCACGGGGTGCTGCTGGCGGTGATTTTTATCGGCGCGGCCTTCAGCTCGAACAAGGTGCCGTCGGACCTGGGGCCGGTGGTAGAATTTAACGCCGGTGGGGCTCCCGCGCCGCGCGGTGCCGCGCCTGCCAATCCGCCCCAGCCGACGCCTCCGCAACCGGAGAAAGTCGAGCCGCCGCCCCAGCAGGAAACGGTCAAGCAGCCCGACCCGGAGCCGGTGAAACCCAAAGTGCCCAGACGCGCCGAGCCGAAAGAAACGGAAAAGGAAAAAGGCGACCTGCCTGTGCCGGTCAAGAAGGACACCAAGACCAAAGACGTTGTCAAAGACACGCCCAAGCCCAAGCCGCCCTTAGTCAACACCACCGTCGTGCGCCGTAGCAACGTGGTGGATCAAGCCGCGATGAAACTCGCGCAGAACCGCCGCGATCAGCAGTTGCGCGCTGAACGTGCGGCTCAAGCCGCAGCCCAGGCCGCCGCAGCCGCCGCGCGCAACGACGCCATCAGCGCCGTCAACCGCATCGTCGGCAGCATGGGCGACGGCAGCTCCAACACTCGCGTGGTCAGCACCACGGCCATCGGCAACGGCACGGGCGCGGGCAGCGGCGCGGCGAGCGGACGCTACGGCGACGGGTTGAAGGCCATTTACGACTCGAAGTGGATTTTGCCGACCGACGCATTTTCTGATGAAGCCTCCGCCTCCGTGCGCGTCACCGTGCGGCGCGATGGCAGCGTCGTTTCGTCCACGATTACCAAGCCTTCCGGCAACACTTCGTTTGATCGTTCTGTGAGAGCGGTCTTGGACAACGTGACCCGTGTGCAGCCCTTCCCGCCGGAGATGAAGGAGCTGGAACGCGTGTTCACCTGGCGGTTTGAAAAGAGGACAAGAGCAGGATGAGAATGATTAAAGCATTTGGTTGGTTGGTCGCCGCAGTCAGTATTTTGCGCGCGGCAGAAATGGACCTCGGCCCCATCACGCGCAACGTGGACAGCCTCGGCTTCATGAAACCGATTCCGGTGACGCTCACCGGCTTCAGCGGCGAGGTGGATGCCGTGCTGCGGAATGATTTGTCCTTCATGGGCTTTGAGTTTGTTTCGGCGGACAAGGCGCTGTTCAACATCCAGAAGAACAGCGCGGCGGGCGTGGGCGCGACCATCGCGCAGGTGCAATACAACAAGGCCTTCACCGGCGGCTCCACGCGCCAGCAGACGCACGCGCTCGCGGACGACATCGCCAAGACCATCACGCAGAAGCCCGGCATCGCGCAGACGCGCATCGCGCTCAAGACGCGCCCGGTCTCGTACGGCGTGGGGGAAATTTTCATCGCGGACTACGACGGCTTCAATGCGCTGCCCGTGACGCGCGACGGCGTGATTTGCGCCTCACCGGCCTGGGCGCGGAACAACACGCTCATCTACATGTCGCACAAGCTGGCCGACAAGCCGGACATCTTCTCGCACAACCTCGCCAGCGGCGCGCGCAAGAAAATTAACCTCACGCACGGCAGCGCCTTCAGCCCCTCGGTCTCGCCCGATGGCCGACGCGTGGCGATGATTCTCAGCAAGTCCGGCAGCCCCGACCTCTGGGTCTGCGACATTGACGGCGGCGGCTTGAAGCAACTGACCACGACGAAGGAAGACGAGTCCTCGCCGTGCTGGTCGCCGGATTCGCAGACGATTTGTTTCGCCTCGCGCGAGAGCGGCAAGTCGCGGCTCTACACCGTGCCGGCCACGGGCGGGCGGATGCAGCCGCTCTCCATCTCCGGCGTCAGCAACCTGAGCGAGCCGGACTGGTCGCCGGACGGCAAATTTCTGATTTTCACGGCCAACATGGGCGGCTTCCGCATCTGTGTCGCGCCGATGGAAGGACCTTTACGCGGAACGGCCACCACGTTGGTGGACGGCGAAGATCCGGTGTGGGCGCCCAACTCCCGCGCGGTGATCTTCGTGAAAAACGTGAACAATCGGCACGTCCTGAGCCTGCTGGACGTGCCCAGTAAAAAAACCAAGGACCTCGGAAACATCAAAGGAGACGCGTCGCAGCCGAGTTGGGCGCGCTAGTCTCGAAAAAAACAAAACCAAAAAATGAAAACGCAAAACCTGTTCGCCATCGGATTCGGAACCTTGCTCGTCGTGTTGACGGGCTGCAAATCACCGGAACGCTTCACCGCCCTCGGCACGCCCGGCGGCGGCGGCTCCGGCCAGACCGCCGGACGCGGGGCCAAGCTGACGGACCTCGGTGCAGCGCCGATTGAACTCACCGGCACCACCACCGGCGCGGAAGTGACCGGCGTGCCGCTCACCGCCGGCGAGTTGCCGGACGACACCGGCCTCGCCGATCGCGAGACGGATCGCAGCGCCTTCGCCGCCGACACCGTGTATTTCGACTACGACCTCGCGAGCGTGAAAGCCGCCGAGGCCACGAAAGTCGCCCGCGTGCTCGAAGCCTTGAAGGCGCGCGGCACCGGCTACGACCTCCTCATCGAAGGTCACGCCGACGAACGCGGCACCGAAGAATACAACCGCGCGCTCGGCGAACGCCGCGCTCTGGCCATCCGCGAACTGCTCGTGAAGTCGGGCCTCGAAGGCACGCAAGTCTTCACCCGCACCTTCGGCAAGGACCAGCCCGCCGTGGCCGCGCACGACGCGTCGGCCTGGAGCAAGAACCGCCGGGGTGAATTCGTCCTTGTCTTGCCGAAGAAGTTGATCACAACTCAGAACACGAAATGAGAATTAATTTACTTTCCACCCTGCTCCTCGCGGCTGTGGTCGCGACCGGGGCCGTTGGCTGCAAAAAGAAAATGGACCGCGTGACGCCGCTCCCCGGCTACGGCGGCTCCGCGAAAATCGGCGACGCGCCCCCCGGCGGACTCAATGGTGGCAACACCATTCCCGGCGGCGGGATCACGGGCGACACCACCGGCATCGGCGCGGATCCGAACAGCGTCATCCCGCAGAGCGGCAATCGCAGCATTGACGGACGCCCGCAGGACCGCACGAAGTTCGCCGCGCAGACGGTGTACTTCGAGTATGACCGCGCGAACGTGCGCGCCGGCGAAGCCGCGAAAGTGGCGGAAGTGGCCGCCAAGTTCAAAGCTGAGGACGGCGCGACCGACCTGCTCGTCGAGGGCCATTGCGACGAACGCGGCACGGAAGAATACAACCGCGCGCTCGGCGAACGCCGCGCGCTCGCCCTGCGCGAACTGCTCGTGGCCGCCGGCATCCCCGCCGACCGCGTCCACACTGTGAGCTTCGGCAAGGACAAGCCCATCGAGCCGCTCCGCAGCGAGTCGGCCTACAGCAAGAACCGCCGCGGCGAGTTCATCCTCATTCTCCCGAAGTAAGCTTCGCGGACAAAAACGTAAAAAGCGGCGGTCGCA
>JANOAY010000268.1:0-5130 GCA_031411375.1 Pedosphaera sp.
CGGGCGAGAGCTTGGCCAGCGGCACGAGTTCCTTCGGCAGATGCGTGACGAACGTCGGCTGAATCAGCGTCGGCTCGATGAGCTTCTCGAAGACGGCGCCGGTGACTTCGAATTCTTCAGGCGGCTTTCCAAACTTATCGAAAACAGCCAAAAACTTGTCATCAAGTTCCGCCTTTTGCTGGGAACTCAAGTCTTGCTTCTTCAATGACCGGAGCTTTCTCAATCGATGAACGAGGCCTTTGTCTAGGTCCACGCCTAGTTCAGCGGCATGTTCCAGCCGTTCAATTCGTGAGATTTCAAACCAATCAGCCCTAACTCTTTGTTTGATTAGCTGCTTAAATTCCACGCGTTCCCACTTCACGAGTTCGATTGTGGGATTGTCTAATTCAGCCTGAAGACGAACACGTCCCACACTCAAACTCGCATTTACCGCTGAAAGAGTGTCACTCCATGCATCGTTGAATTGCTCCATCTCTTCGACACTTTTTTCATCGAGCTGGCTTAGGTGGGGAATTAACAAGGAACGCGCATTTGTAATGAGCATGCTTGCTTGAATCACTAAGTCCTGAATTTCGTTGCCTACCAGAGGAACTGTCTCTTCGGTCAGTCCACTGCGAAGCACAGCCAGGCGAGCAATGACGGGTTCCAGTGCGCTCCGAAGATTTGCCGCTTTCTGTCCATGGAGATCAGGTTCGCTCGATGCGTTAATGGTTTTCTTGAAAAGGTCTTCGACTCGTCTAGTTATCTCGTCGATGACCCCTTGAAGATTTGCAACACGCAATCGTTTAACGCTTAGGGTTCCCAAAGCTTTCTGAGCGACATTGCGAACTAACGCCTCCACCGTCTCCATCATCGACTCGTAATCGCCGAACGCGCAGTAGGCTTCCAGCATCGTGAACTCGGGATTGTGCCGGCGCGAGAGTCCTTCGTTGCGGAAGTTCTTCCCAATCTCGAACAGCTTGTCGATGCCGCCCACGAGCAGTCGCTTGTGATACAGTTCCAGCGCGATACGCAGGTAGAAGTCGCAGCCGAGCGCGTTGTGAAAGGTCTTGAAGGGCTGCGCCGCCGCGCC
This sequence comes from Pedosphaera sp., assembly GCA_031411375.1. Taxonomy (GTDB): domain Bacteria; phylum Verrucomicrobiota; class Verrucomicrobiia; order Limisphaerales; family SIBH01; genus JANNGC01. Next base: position 1,073 of record JANOAY010000268.1, read on the forward strand.
GCCGGGAATGGCCTGCATGGCGGGCGTCTCCACCTCCACGTAACCGCGCCCGTGAAAGAACGAGCGAATCTCATGCACGATGGCGCTGCGCTGGAGGAAGACCTTCTTCACGTCGGGATTGCCCATGAGGTCGAGGTAACGCTGGCGGTAGCGAATCTCGGTGTCCTCCAACCCGTGCCACTTGGCCGGCGGCGGGCGCAGCGCTTTGGCGAGGATGGTGAAGGCCTCGAGCTTGAGGCTCGGCTCATTCGTCTTGGTGCGGAACATCGTCCCGGTCACGCCGATGAAGTCGCCGAGGTCGAGATGCTTGAAAATGTCGAACTGCTCGTCGCCCAGCGCCTGCTTCTGCGCATAGACCTGCACGCGCCCGCTTTGGTCCCTTACGTCAATGAAGATGCTCTTACCCATGTCGCGATGCGCGGTGATGCGCCCGGCGACGGAGAAGCGCGCGCCTTCGGGGACTTCGCCCTTGTCGAACTTCGAGCGGGCGTTGTCGCAGGTGCTGTCCGTGGCGAACTTGTTCTTGAACGGATCGATGCCCTTCGCGCGCAGCTTGGCGAGTTTGTCCCGGCGCTCCTTGATGAGCGAGTTCTCCGACGGTGCTGGTGCAGACGGTTGTTCCATAAAGAGCCGGGAGAGTAGAAACACCGCGCGCGAAAAACCAAACACCAAATAAGTCTCTCACTCATCTTGGCCTCCCTGCCGTGGTTCTGCTTGGAACACGACACAGGAATGTGTCGCAACCGGCCGGCTGGAAAGCCGGCGTTACGGCGTAACGCCGACATTCGCGTCGGCAGGTGGCGAGGTTTTCCAACCTCGTGTCGGCAGTGCCACCACGCCGCGCTCACCCGCCCACCCTTCGGCCAGACAAATTTGCAGGTTGGAGTTTGTCCGGGATTTGGTGTTTGGTCTGCGGAGTTTTCAGACGGGCCTGTAGCTCAACGGTTAGAGCAGGGGACTCATAATCCCTTGGTTCTCGGTTCAAATCCGAGCAGGCCCACCACCTCTTCGGGGAAATTCCAAAATCCAAATCTCAAACTCCAGCCGGCGCCGGTGCAATGGACGGGCCAGAACATCGTGAGACCTAGTCGTATCGCGATGATAGGATGATTCTTTCCGCTGCTGACGCACTGGCTGACTGACTCACGGTTCCCTGAATTCTGCGCGCAACTGGGCAGTCGAAACCGTGTTCAACTCCAAAACCTATGCACCACGAATCCGGGTCCGCTCTGCAAAAAGTCACCTTCGTCCTCGTGCTCTTCGTCGCGGCGGCGGCGGGCTATCTCGTCGTACGCGAACGGCTGCGCGCGGAGCGGCAGCGCGCGACTGAGGCCGCCGCTGCTGTGAAACAGCAGGAGGAAATTTCCCAGGCGGTGACGAAGTATCACTCAAACATGGCGGCAACAAACCCAGTGACCTACGCCCCGCTGCGGGCTCGCGTGGTGACCAACACGGTGCGCGTGCCGAGCAACCGTTTCATCGCGGTGTCGAATGCCAATGTCCCCGGCGCACCGCCGGTCGTGCTGGTCGGCGAGAGCCAGCCTTACACGCGCAATCAAGCGCAGCTCGCGGTGGCCGGTTCGTCCCCGGTGTTTCCCGGCGGGGGAGGCCGGAGCGGCGGCGCGTCCGTGACCGGCCGCGTGCTTCTGCGCGGCACGCCGCCGCCGGAGAAAGTCATCGTGATGGACGCGGCGTGCGCGGCCTTGCAGCCCGCGCCGATCACGACGCGTCATTACGTGACCGGCCCCGGCGGCACGCTCGCGGATGTTTTTGTTTATGTGAAACAGGGCGCGGAGGCGCAGCCCGTGTCGCGGTCGGCCAGCACGCCGTTGCTCGACCAGGTGAATTGCGAATACGTGCCCTACGTGATCGGCGTGCAAGTCGGACAGGTGCTCAAGGTGCGGAACTCCGATCCGGTGCTGCACAACATTCACCCGCTGTCGCGGGCGGGGAACAAGGAGCGCAACGTGGGCCAGCCGGGGCGAGGGCATGTGAGCGACTTTGTTTTCGAGAAGCCCGAGGTCTTCGTGCAGTTCAAGTGCGACGTGCATCCGTGGATGTTTGCCTACGTGGGCGTGGTGGAGCATCCGTGGTTCGCGGTCACGGACGGGAACGGCGCGTTTGCACTGCCCTCGGGATTGCCGCCAGGGCAGTACACGCTCGCGGCGGTGCATCGCAAGTTGGGGGAGCAAACTCAGACCATCACCGTGGGCGCGAACGGCAGCGCGCCGGTGGCGTTCACCTTGGAAGTGCCGGGGCCGTGAGCGGAGCGCGGACTTTTCAGTCCGCAGCAACGTGCTTGGTCAGGAAAGTTTCCTTCGGGACGCGCGCCCTCGTTTGCCGAACATTGCTGCGGACTGGAAAGTCCGCGCTCCGCTCAGTCCTTCGCCGCGCGGCTGGCGCGAAACGCCATGAAGATGCTCACGATGGCCCAGGCGTGGAAGGCGACGCTGATCCAGGACTTGATGAGCACGCACAATCCCGTGTCGAGCAGCAGCACGAGCAGTCCCACGATGAACGCCCAGGCGTGACGCTTGATCGAGAACCAGCCGAACACCGCGACGACCGCGGAGGACAAAATGGAAATGGTCAGCGCAACGACAGGCATGGACGCAAACGCCACGTCCGTGATGGTGGTGAGTCCGAGACCGACGGCGAACCCAAAGCCGACGTTGGTCATCAGCAGAATGGAATTGATCACGGACAACGCGGCCACCCAGTAAAACCAGCTCGCGCCCGAGCGGATGCGCGCGTCCAGTTCTGGATCGTTCGCGGCGGCGGGGGCGAATTGCGGGGTCGCCGCCGGAGACACGGCGGCAGGCGCGGGTGCTGTCGCCTTCAGATTCAACTCAGGAAATTCGGAGGCCGCACGCCACTCAGAAAAATCACTGCGGAGAATTTGCGTCTGCGCGTTCGCACGTCCGTCGCGCACCCAGGCCAGAAATTGTTCCGCCGTGACCGGGCCGTATTGCTGGCCGTCGCCGCCGAGGATCATGTAGGTGGGTTCTGAAGTCGTTTCCATAAATTGCGTTGGCGCGACCGTGGCAGAGCATACGGACGCGCTCAATCATTTTGCAGGCGGGAAGACTGCTCCGCCGGGCTTGCCAGCGCCCCCGGCGAGCGCCTAAGTTCCGCGCTCTTGTTTTCTAGCAACACAAATTAACAGCGCACTTTTTGATTCATGAGCGTTCTCATTGTCGGTTCCACGGCCCTCGATTCCATCAAGACTCCCAAGGCGGAAAACCCGCGCCTGCTCGGCGGCTCGGCCAGCCACGCGGCGGTCGCGGCCAGCTTTTTTTCACCCGTCAATCTGGTGGGCGTGGTCGGAAGAGATTTTCCCAAGAAGTATCTCTCGCTCTACCGCAGCCACAAAATTGATCTCGAAGGGTTGCAGGTCGAGGACGGCCAGACCTTCCACTGGAGTGCGGAGTACGAGGTGAACATGAACCACCGCCGCACGCTGCTCACCGAGTTGGGCGTGTTCGAGAAGTTCACGCCGCATCTCCCGGCCAGCTACAAGAAGTCGCCCTACGTCCTGCTCGCGAACATCGCGCCGCAGCTTCAGCACCACGTCCTCGATCAGATGAGCAAGTCCAAGTTCGTCGTCGCTGACACGATGGATCTGTGGCTGAACATCGCGAAGGATTCGCTGGTCAAGCTGCTCCCGCGCATTGACGGCTTCGTGCTCAATGACAGCGAGGCGCATCAACTCACCGAGACGGACAATGTTTTCTCCGCGCTGAAGCTCATTCACAAAATGGGACCGCGCTACGTGGTCATCAAAAAAGGCTCGCACGGTTCCATTCTTTCTTCGCCCGGCGGCATCTTCATCTGCCCCGCGTATCCGCTGCAAAACGTCCTTGACCCGACGGGCGCGGGCGACAGCTTCGTGGGCGGCATGATGGGCTACCTCGCCAGCGCGCGCGGCAGCATTGATGCGAACATCCGGCGCGCAATGATCTACGGCAGCGTGACCGCGAGCTTCTGCTGCGAAGGTTTTGGTTTGAACACCACCACGAAGACCAAACGCGCCCAGATCAACCAGCGCGTGAAGGAGC
>JANOAY010000269.1:0-3003 GCA_031411375.1 Pedosphaera sp.
AACTTCACCCGCCAGATAGGTTGTCTTGTTTTTGACGAAGTAGTAACCGACGCCGGGGCTGAAGCTGACGCGGTAGTGGATATCCGCCACGGCGTCATGCAGGCCGTCGAGGCGCGCGTAGCCGTAGAAACGCTCGGTGAAGAGGTAGTTCCACTGGCCGAAGGCGTGGGCGGAACCGGAGGTCCGGTCGGTCTGTTCGTCACCATTGCTGTCTTCGGTCGTGGTCTCGCCGTAGGTGCCGTCCGCGCCGAAGGCGAGTTCGTTCTTCGGTCCCTTGCGTTCGGTCTTGATGTCCGCCGCGAAGAGCAGGGTCTTGCTGTTGCCGCGCGTGAGGGTGAGGCCCATCGAGGCGCTGCTGACCCAGGGCGGGTTGGTCGAGATGGTCGGGGCCTTGTCCTGCGCGTGCGTGGTGGGAACGAGCAGCGCGGCGAGTGTGATTGCGCCGCCGACGAGGAGTGAGTTGATTCGAGTCATGTGCGTGTACTGGTGTTTGGTTGCGGTTTTGGTGTTTGGTGTCAGCCATCCCCGACGGACGGCGGTTTTCGTTTAGCAGGCGGTTGGCGGGGGGGACAAGCGCAGATACCAGCCAAAAATTGCCCACTTCTTTCTTCACTCGCCCCGCAGCGGCTCCTACGATCGGTGCTCATTGTCATGAGCAAAATTTACAAAATCGCCGCGCTCGCCGGAGACGGCATCGGGCCGGAAGTGATGCGCGAAGCCCTCAAAGTCCTGCGCGCCGTGGAGAAAAAGTTCTCGCTGAGTTTTCAAGTCACCGAAGCGCCGGTGGGCTGGGCGGGCATTGACGCCGCCGGGAAGGCGCTGCCGGACGCCACGCTCGCGCTGTGCCGCGAGTCGGATGCGATTCTCTTCGGCTCGGTGGGTTTGCCCGACCGCGACCCGACGATTCCCAAGGAGGAACGTCCCGAACGCGCCGCGCTGCTCCGCATCCGCAAAGAGTTCGGCCTGTTCGCGAACTTGCGCCCGGTGCAACTGCCCAAGGCGCTGGCCCACTCCTGTCCGCTTGCGCCCGACCGGCAGGGCAACGGGATTGACATCCTCGTGGTGCGCGAGCTCACCGGCGGCATGTATTTCGGCCAGCCGAAGAAGACGGAAGACCTGGGCAACGGCCAGTTCCGCGCGACGGACACGATGGTTTACACCACCTCGGAGATTGAACGCATCGCGCACGTCGCCTTTCGCGCCGCCGAGTTGCGCCGCAAGAAAGTCACGAGCATTGACAAGGCGAACGTGCTCGAGAACGGCGTGCTCTGGCGCGACGTGGTCACGCGTATCGGCAAAAATTATCCCGGCGTGACGCTCGAACACATGTTCGTGGACAACGGCGCGATGCAACTGATGCTGCGCCCCACGCAGTTCGACGTGATGCTGTGCGAGAACATGTTCGGCGACATCCTGAGCGACGAAGCGGCAGCGCTGGCCGGTTCGCTTGGCATGTTGCCCAGCGCGAGCCTCGGGGCGACGAGTGGCGCCCAGACGTTTGGTTTCTTCGAGCCAGCGGGCGGCACTGCGCCGGACATTGCGGGCAAGAATCTTGCGAACCCCATCGCGCAGATTCTCTCCGTGGCGTTGATGCTGCGCTACAGCTTCCAACTGAACGACGCGGCGGAAGCCGTGGATGCCGCCGTGACCAAGGCCATCAACGCCGGCCTCCGCACGGGCGACATCTTCAACCCGGCGGACACCGCCGCGAAGAAGGTCGGCACGCGCGAGATGGGCGACGCGGTGGCGGCCGGCGTGTGACCAAGCAGTTGCATCTCCTGGGCGGCGAGTCCGCGCCCGCTGCACCTGCCACATCGCCGGGCGCGACGAAGTTTAATCTGATTCACGGTGACTGCCTCGCCACCATGCGCGGCCTGCCCGCGCAGTCCGTGGACGTGACGGTCACTTCGCCGCCCTACAATCTCGGCATCAAATACGGAAAGTACGACGACACAAAGACGCGCGACGAGTTCCTCGCGTGGACCGTGGATTGGTGCCGCGAAGTGAAACGGCTGCTCAAGGACGACGGCTCGTTTTTCCTGAACGTGGGTTCTGCGCCGAGCAATCCGATGTTTCCGCACGAGGTGGTGCTGGCCTTGCGCGAGGTCTTCGTGTTGCAGAACACGTTTCACTGGATCAAATCCATCACGGTCGAGACGCGGGGGGGCGAGGAGATTTCCGCCGGACATTTCAAGCCGATCAATTCGCCCCGCTACGTCACGGACTGCCACGAATACGTCTTTCATCTCACGAAAACAGGCGCGGTGCCCGTGGACCGGCTGGCCGTGGGCGTGAGCTATGCGGACAAGAGCAACATCGCGCGCTGGGGCCACACCGAGGGACGCGACAAACGATGCCGGGGCAACAACTGGTTCGTCCCGTACGAAACAATCAAGAGCCGGGACAAACAACGCCCGCATCCGGCGACGTTCCCGGTGCGGCTGGCGGAAATGTGCATCCACCTGCACGGACGCAACACGGAATTGAGCGTGCTCGATCCTTTTCTCGGCATCGGCAACGCGGCGATGGCGGCGCGCGCGTGCGGAGTGAAGGAGTTCACCGGCATCGAGATTGACGAGGAGTATTGGCAAGTGGCGCGGGAGCGGGTGGCGGGGGCAAAGCTGAAAGCAAAAAGCTGAAAAGAACGGCCCGGAGCGCCGAGCACCAGCTCGGCGCGTTGGAATGGTGAAGGTTCACGCCGAGCGGGTGTTCGGCGCTCCGCAAAAAAAGCGGCGCCCTTGCGAGCGCCGCTGGAGCTGAAGAACAAAACGACTACTCGCGCGCCGCGAGCTTCTTCTCGACGCGGGATTTTTCCAGCGTGACGTACTTCGGCAGCCCGCCTTCGACGGGGAACTTCACTTCGCCTTCGATGAGCGGGCGGGCGTATTCCACGAACTTCTCGTTCGGCATGAAACCATCCTCGCTGATCCAGTCGCGCGGGACGAAGTGCTCGACGTTCGCAATGTCGCCGAGGGGTTGAAGACCGAGCGACCACTTGTAGGG
>JANOAY010000270.1:0-4858 GCA_031411375.1 Pedosphaera sp.
TTTCGTGCTGCGCGCCACGAGCACCTTGGCCGGGCCGGGGCCGACGATGTTCAAGTCCTTGTCAATGGTCAGCGAACTTTTCAGCGCGATGGTGTCCGAGCCGTCGAAGCCAAAACTTTTCATGCGATGGAGCGAGAAGCGAATGGTGTCGCCCGGCGCGGCGTCGGCGATCGCCTGGCGCAACGTGCCGGGGCCGGAGTCGTTGTCGCTGGTCACGGTGAGGACATTCGTGCCGGGCGAGGGCGGCGGCGCGATGGCGCTTTTGGCGACCGGGCGCGCGGGCAGTTGCGGCGAGAGAAAATCTGCCGCGCTGCGGAGCGTCATCGCCGAGAGCAGTGCCAAGGTGAGACAAATGCGGAGGCTGAAATGAGTTTTCATAGGTTGTTTTCTGATGACTGGGATGGTGAGCGGACGGACCTGCGCGGGCCAGTTTTTTCGTGCCGCTTTGGTTCGAGATAATTATCCCGAACGTGTTGGTCAGTGGCGCGCATTTGGGGATTCTAAGAAAACGCGGCGGGCCAACAATGGGGTGAATGCCTTAGCCCGCGTGGGCCAAAGCGAGGGCAGGGAATGAATCACTCTCGCGGCTTGAATCCAGACTCGCGCGCGAGCTGCTCCCACAGCGCGCGCTCTTTCTCCGTGATCGTCGCCGGGACTTCGACGCGCACCGCCACCAGCAAATCCCCGCGCGCGCCCTCGCGCTGCGGCAGGCCGCGTCCGCGCACGCGCAGGCGCTGGCCGTTCTGCGTGCCGGGCGGAATCTTGATGTTCACCGGCGCTTCCAACGTCGGCACAGAAATCTGCGCGCCGAGCACCGCTTCCCACGGCGTGATGGACAGTTCGTGAACGAGATTCTGTTCCTGAACCTCGAAGTCAGGATGTTTCCCCAGCCGCACACGCAACAACAAATCACCCGCCGCGCCGCCGCCCTGGCCCGCGCCGCCGCGCCCGGCGAGACGCAGCTTCTGGCCTTCGCTCACGCCGGCGGGAATCCGCACCTGATAGCTGTCCGCCTTCGTGACCTGCCCGCTGCCGCCGCACGCCGGACACGCGCGCTGACCGAGCGCACCGCTGCCTTTGCACCGTTCACACGCGACCGCGCGCTGCAAATTCACCGTCCGCACCGAGCCGCGCATCGCCTCCTCCAGCGAGACCATGATGTCGCCCTCCACGTCGTTCCCGCGCTCCGCAAAGGGTTCGTCGTCGTCAGCCGCCGCGCCGTTGAAGCCGCCGCGCCGTCCGCCGCGTGAACCAAAGACACTTTCAAAAAAGTCGCTGAAGCCCGTGCCGTCGAATTGATACTCCGCACTGCCGCCACGTCGGCCGCCGCCCGTGAACGGCCCGCCCCGGCCCGGCCCGCCCGACGGACGAAACTCCGCGCCTTGCTTCCAGTTCGCGCCCAGCTCGTCGTATTTCTTGCGCTTGGCGGGATCGCTCAACACCTCATTGGCCTCGTTGATCTCCTTGAACTTCTCCTCGGCGGCCTTCTTGTCCTTGGCGACATCGGGATGGTACTGGCGCGCGAGTTTGCGAAACGATTTGCGGATGTCGTCCTCGCTCGCGCCGCGCGGCACGCCGAGGACTTCGTAATAATCTTTGAATTTGACGGCCATGTTGCTGGGCAAAGAAACGCCGGGGTCTTCTAAGTGTGCCACGCGGAGGGGTCAAGCTGTCCGGCAGTTTTCCAACCGGCTTTGTGAAGTGTGCCTGCTGGTGCGAGCGAAGATGCGCCTCATGCCAAGACCGCAAAGGACCCGAAGGGGAAAATGATTCCATACCTTCGCGTCCTGTGCGGTCTTGGCGTGAGGCATCATCGCGTTGGAATTTTTCCGCGCGCTCGAGAGCGGTGTCGCCGCTTCGCTCTGCCACCGCAGTCCAAAACGGTTCCGGCCTGCCGGCATTTGTGGTTTCCAACTCCGCCCGTTCGCGACATAACCACGCGCATTCGTATGACGATATTTTTCTCCCGTGTTCTCGCTCTCGTGTTGGTGCTCATCCTCGGCGCGTGTTCCAGTTCGCGCCCGGAGTTCACTTCGCGCGACCTGGCGCGCGGGCTGCCTGAGTTGCCCGGCGCGCGCGGTGGCGGCGCGGTGTTGCTCCCGAACCAATGGTGGCTGCGGCCAGTGGGCAAGCAAGTGGCGCTCGGCGATTTCCCGATCAACGTCGCGGTATCGCCGAACGGGCGGTACGCGGCAGTGCTGCACTCGGGCCACGGCGACAACGAAATCATCGTGGTGGACTTGCGCACGAACCGGCTCGGCGTGGTCTCGCGCGCGACGGTGAACGAGGCGTTCTACGGGCTGGCGTTCTCGGCGGACGGCACACGCGTCTTGTGCAGCGGGGCCGGGGACGAAGTGGTGCATGAGTTCAAGTTCGAGGAGGGTTATCTGACCTGGCTGCGCGGGATCACATTGCGCCCGACGAAGGAGCGCGGCATTCCCTCCGGCCTCGCGCTGAGTCGCGACGGGAAAGATTTGTTCGTCGCGAATCTGCTCGGGCAGAGCGTGAGTCACCTGGCTTCTGGCGTGACGAACGGCGAGACGATTTTTGCCAAGGTCGAGCCGGGAACATTCACCAACGACCCGACGCGCACCGCCGACGAAGCGGCGATTCAGAAGCGCGCCGAAGCCGCGTTGCAGGACACGCGTTCGGATTTGCCGTATCCGTACGGCGTGGTGCTGGATGAAAAGCGCGCGCGTTTCTACGTGAGCTTTTGGGCGCAGTCGTGCGTAGGGGTGGTTGATGTGAAGACGCGGCGGCTCATCACGCGCTGGGCCACGGAGGATCATCCGAACGAGATGCTGTTGAACAAGGCGGGCACGCGGCTCTTCGTGGCGAACGCGAACCGCAACTCAGTGTCGGTCATTGATACGGAGACTGGAAGGACCGTGGAGTCGCTCGTGGCGGAGCTGCTGCCAAACTCGCCGCCGGGCAACACGCCGAACTCGCTCGCGCTGTCGCCCGACGAGAAACACTTGTTCGTCGCCAACGCGAACATCAACACCGTGGCGGTCTTCGACGTGAGCACGCCGGGCAAGAGCGGTTCGCTCGGCTTCATCCCCGTGGGCTGGTATCCGACGAGCGTGCGCGTGACGCCGGACGGCAAGCGCCTGCTGGTCGCGAACGGCAAGGGCGCGAGTTCCAAGAGCAATCGCCAGGGCCCGATGAGCGGACGCGAACCGCCGGCCAGCGTGCGCGAATACATTGCGGGTCTGTTCCAAGGGACGTTGAGCATCATTGATTTGCCGGCGGGCGAGAAATTCAACACGCAGATGAAGTCGTGGACGGCGCGGGCCTACTCCTGCCTGCCCGGCGCGGCGCGAACGAATGCGGTCGCCGCCCAGGAAGAGGATGAGGAGCCGGTGATGAATCAAACGGTCAGGGCGAAATCTGTGGCAAAAGTTTGGGACAATCCGATCCCTCGCACGGTCGGCGAGACCTCGCCGATCAAATACGTTTTCTACGTCATCAAGGAGAACCGCACCTACGATCAGATTCTCGGCGACCTGCCGGAAGGCAACGGCGATCCGACCATTTGCCTCTTCGGCGAAAAGGTGACGCCGAATCATCACGCGCTCGCCCGCGAGTTCGTGTTGCTCGATAATTTTTATGTCGAGAGCGAAGTGAGCGCCGACGGCCACGAGTGGACGATGGGCGCATACGCCTCCGACTTCGTGGAGAAGATCTGGCCGCTGACCTACGGCCACAACGCGCACAAGAAATATGGCTACCCCTCGGAGGGCAGCTTCCCCATCGCCACGCCGGCGGGCGGCTACTTGTGGGATCGAGCACGCGAGGCGGGCGTGACGTATCGCAGCTACGGCGAGTTCATCAGCAACGGCAAGACGGCGAACGATCCCGGCAAGACGCGCGTGAAGGCGCTCGAAGGGCATTTCGATCCGTGGTTCCGAGGGTTCGACATGGATTATCCCGACGTGAAGCGCGCGGAGCGTTTCATCTCCGAGCTGAAACGCTTCGAGAAAGAGGGCGAGATGCCGCGCCTGCAAATCATCCGCCTGCCGAACGACCACACCTCCGGTGCCGCCGCCGGCAAGCCCACGCCCTTTGCCGCGATGGGCGACAACGATCTCGCCTTCGGCCAGTTCGTCGAGGCCGTTTCCAAATCCAAGTTCTGGCCGCAGACCGCCATCTTCGTCGTGGAGGACGACGCGCAGAACGGCAGCGACCATGTGGACGCGCACCGCACCATCGCCTACGCCATCAGCCCCTACGTGAAGCGGCGCGCGGTGGATTCCACGATGTATTCCACGAGCAGCATGTTGCGCACGATGGAACTGATCCTCGGTCTGAAACCGATGTCGCAGTTCGACGCGACGGCGATGCCGATGTTCGCGTCGTTCACCAGCAAGCCGGACTTCACGCCCTACAAGCTGCGTCCCGCGCTCGTGGATTTAACCGCACGCAACAAGACCAACTCCGTCGGAGCCAAGCTCTCCGCCAAAATGGATTTCACCAAGGAGGATGCCGCCGATGATCTCGTGCTGAACCAGGTGATTTGGAAAGCCGTGAAGGGTGAACACTCCATCATGCCCGCGCCCGTCCGCGCGGCGTTCGTCTTCAATCATCCGCAGGGGGATGATGACGATGATGATTGAAACCCGCTCAACTCAGCGCCGCGCGCCATACGCGCAAATGTTCCGCGCGGTGGCACAACTCATTCTCCGCGTGCCGCCGCGCCGCGCGCGATAGTTTCTTCCGCAAGACCGCATCCGCCCGCAGGCGCGCGACGTGTTCCCGATACTCCTCCGGCCCCGCGCAGAGAAATCCCGCCGTGCCGTGCGGCACCAGATTCTCCAAGTGATGCCCGCCGCCCTTCGGCACCAGCGGCACCGCGCCC
>JANOAY010000271.1:0-2074 GCA_031411375.1 Pedosphaera sp.
ATATGCAAAGCGACCGCCCCCGAACGATTGTCTTTCTTATCGAAGTCTTCGCAACACCACGTTGTTAGTCGTCGCCACCCACGCCTCTGCAAGTTCCCACGCGACGCGTTTGGAATTTTTGACCATCACATAATGCCAGACTGGATTCGGCTCAAAATCTTTCGTCACCTTGATGGGAAGGCGAAAAGGATAGAGGCTCTTATTCGCCAGACTGGCCTGCTTCTGCTGATCCCGAATCGCCTGCGTCCTTCCGTCTACAAAACCGAATGATTGCCCGGCTGCAAGTTCTGGAAGCGAATTCTTGAAGAGCAGGACATTGAATTCATTCAATCCTTCCCGCGCAAGATGAATGCTTATTGGGATTGGTGTCCAGCCGCATGAGAAAGCACGGAGGCCACGACCCGGCGCAGAGATCGCAGGAGGCCTGGCCGCGCGTCTTTATTTTGAGGGTCGCCCCGAGCACTCCGCTCGTCTAAAAACCCCGTGGCGGGGCGTATAAATCCAGCAAACAGGCTTGACACGGCCGAGGTCGCCGAAAATCGACCTCGATGCAAACACCTCCTGATTCCACCGGCGTGAACGACGCCTTCTTCCAACCCCTCGACGGCCTGGTCGCCACCTCGCCCCACACCTACCCGTGTCCCGATTACTCGGATGAGGACTTGGTGCGCCTGGGTATTCAGCGCGTCCTCGAACGAGTCGAGAGCGGGCGGGCCTTCCTCCAGGAACACGGCCCGCGCTTGGACTATCAACCCAGCCGCTCCAACTACTTCGCGGCCCAAAGCAGCCCGCGCCGGCTCGCCCTGGTCCGCGACGTCAACCGCCGCCTGCTGGCCGCCGCCGCGCTGCCCGACCACCTGGCCGCGTTTCCCGAGTTGAAGCACTACCAGTGCTTCGCCCTCGACGGCCACTGGCACCAGGCCGCCACGCACGACGCCCGGCACGACGGCGTCAAGATGGCCGTGGGCCACTTCTACAGCCTGGACCTGCGCGGCCATCAACTCCGCCACCTGGCCGTGGGCCAAGGCCTGCACGAACACGACATGAGCGTGCTCAAGCGGATCAAGCCCTCCGGCCTGCGCCACGACGTGCCCAAGGGAACACGCGTGCTCATCATCTACGACAAAGCCGGCATCGACTTCGCCTACTGGAAGCGCTGCCAGCGCGAGTGCGCGGTGTATTTCATCAGCCGGGTCAAGGAAGGCATGGTCTACGACTGGCTGGACGACCGCCCCGTGGATCCGCAGGACCCGCGCCAGCGCGGCGTCACCGCCGACCGCCACATCATGACCCGCGACGGCCAGCAGATGCGCATCATCGCCTACACCGATCCGGCCACCGGCCAGGCCTATGAATTCCTGACCAACGAAATGGATTTGCCCGCCGGCGTCATCGCCGAACTCTACCGCCGCCGCTGGGACGTGGAAAAAGTCTTCGACCAGATCAAGAACAAGCTGGGCGAGAAGAAGGCGTGGGGCACAAGCCTCGTGGCCAAGGCCACGCAGGGGCAACTGGTGGCGCTGACCCACAACCTGCTGTTGATGTATGAAGCGCGACTGGAGCGTGAACACGACGTGAGCAACGCGGCCGAAGACCAGCGGCGGCAGGCACGGTGCCGGGAGATGAAGCAGGCGACGCGGCAGGCGGGCCACCCGCTGACGACCCTGCGCACGGGCCTGCGGCGGGCCACCCAGCGCTCGGTGAAGTTCCTCCGCTGGTTGCGTCACGCCCTGCGCGAAAAGCTTACGGAAGAAGCTGCGGTGCCTCGCCTAGCCCATCTCTATGCCACTTTGTAGCCTTCAGCTATGGACACCATTCGTACGACCCCATCGACATAGACGCCGATGGGACCATTGCCGGTCGGGGTTTTCGTCGCGGGCACCGTCGGGGTGCGGGGGATGCGATAAAGCGTGGCGGAGCTTTTCGGAACGTTCATGAAAAGCGTGGAGTGCGCGACGTCGCTGTACCACGGTCCCATCGTGTGGCTGCCGAGGCCGGTAGTGCGGACGTAGGACCAGGCCGCGGAGCTGGAAGCTTCATAGACGCCGCAATAGGCTGGAAGCGCCTGGCTGAG
>JANOAY010000272.1:0-2229 GCA_031411375.1 Pedosphaera sp.
AGGTCGATGCGGTCCTTCAACGGGCCGGAGATGCGCCCGAGGTAATTCTGGATCTCGCGCGGCGAGGACTTTGATTCATGCGGCATCTTGCCGTCGGGCGTGGGATTCATCGCGGCGATGAGCATGAATTGCGCGGGGAAAGTCATCGTGCCCGCCGCCCGCGAGATGGTGACGTAGCCTTCCTCCAGCGGCTGGCGCATCGTCTCCAGCACGCTGCGCTTGAACTCGGGCAACTCGTCTAAGAACAGCACGCCGTGATGCGCCAGCGAGATTTCCCCCGGTGTGGGATTGATGCTTCCACCTAGCAGGCCGGCGTCGCTGGCGGTGTGATGCGGCGCGCGAAAGGGGCGGCGCGTGACCAGCGCCTGCCCCGGCGCGAGCAGGCCGAGGATGCTGTGGACTTTCGTCGTCTCCAGAGATTCCTCGAGCGTCAACGGCGGGAGAATGGTCGGGAGCCGTTTCGCCAGCATTGATTTGCCCGTGCCGGGCGGGCCGATGAGCAGTACGTTGTGGCCACCGGCGGCGGCGATTTCGAGGGCGCGCTTGACGGATTCCTGTCCCTTCACTTCTGCAAAATCCAACTCGTCGCCTTCGGGATGCTCGAAGAGTGTCTCCAAGTTTACGCGCACCGGCGCAATCGGCACTTCGCCCTCCAGAAAGGTCGCGGCTTCGCGCAGGTTGCGCACGGGAAACACATCCAGCCCGGCGACGACCGCGGCTTCAGCGGCGTTTTCCACCGGGACGAGCAATCCTTTCTTGCCATCCGCACGCGCGCGCAGCGCGATGGACAGGACGCCCTTCACCGTGCGAACCGCTCCGGTGAGCGCCAGTTCGCCGACCATTGCGTAATCGTCGAGTCGAGCCGCTTCAATCTGTTCACTGGCGGCGAGGATGCCGATGGCAATGGGCAGATCGAAGCTGGGTCCCTCCTTCTTCACGTCAGCGGGCGCGAGGTTGATGGTCGTGCGGCCCATCGGGAAATGGTAGCCGGAGTTCGTGAGCGCGGTGCTGACGCGATCGCGCGACTCGCGCACCGCCGCGTCCGGCAGGCCGACGATGATGATGTTGGTCTCGCCGTTACCGGCGTTCACCTCGACTTCAACGGGATAAGCTTCGATGCCATTGACTGCGGCGGAAAAAGCCCTGGCAAGCATGGGGGAGAGTTTAGGAAGGCGGGGCGGCGAAGGGGAAGCGTAAAACGTGAAACGTAATGGGGCGGCGACCGGCCTGCCCTGCCGTTTTACGTTTTACGCATCACGTTTTGCGAACTTCAGAAGTAGCGGACGAACGACTTGGCCTTGAGCCGGTCGACCCATTGCCGGCGCAGGCGGGCGCGCTCCTGGCCGAGCAATTCGCGCTCGATCTCGTCCCGCACCTCGGTCAACGGCTTGGTGTGCGCCTCCTTCTTGTCGTCCACCAGCATCAGATAAAACTCCGCGGGCCGCGCCGGCAGATTGTCATGGCCGGCTTGATCAAACTTGCGCTCCTCGATGAACGCTTCGCGCGCGGAATACTTGCGGCCCGAGGTGACACGGCCGGTCGCGTCGTAACGGTAGATCCAGTAGGAATCATCCGCCTCGCGTCCCTGGCTGAAGAGGCCGCTGTGCTGACCCTTCTGCAAGGTCAGGGCGATGTTCGCGAAGCCGCCGCTCAACTTGGATTGCTCGAACCAGCCCCAGTCGCCGCCGTCCTTCTTCCCCGAGCCCTCGGTGTACACTGAAGCCATCTCGGCGAAGGGCGCGCCCTCATCGATCTTTCGCAAGATGCCCAGCGCCACACCGCGCACGTCATCGGGCGGATTACCCGGCGTGGCTTTCAAGACAATCATCCGCAGCTTCACTTGGTCAGCGAGTTTGAAGCGCGTAAGGTTCGTCTGGTAAAAGCGCTCGATCTTCGCCGGGGAAACCAACACAGCCTGTCGGACATTGTGCGAGTCCATCACGTCGTAAATGATGTTGTCGCGCGTGCGCTGGCGGAACGCTTCGAAGGTGAGCCCCTCGGCCTGCAAGCTCTTCGTCAGCGTGACCCGGTCGCCGTAGCGTTCGCGGGTAATTTCCTTGATGCGCTCGTCGATGATGGACTCGGGCATGACGCGTCCGCCGGATTTGAAATCCGCGAGCACCAGTTGTCGCTCCACCAGTTGCTGGAGGGCGTCGGCGCGCGCCTCGTTCACGCGCTGCCGGAATTGTTCGGAATTTGGCCCGAAAGTTTGTGCCGCTGATTGCATCG
>JANOAY010000273.1:0-10616 GCA_031411375.1 Pedosphaera sp.
GCCGCTCGTCATCAATGTGGCGGACGGCATTGATGGCGTGAGCACGAACGATCAGGCGTTCAACAAGGTCTTCCCCTATGAGAGCACGCCGCAGAACGGCCGCACGCATTCGCACCCGTGATTTCCGTGCCCCTCAACCCGGCGCGGGCGGAACGTGCGTTTCCGCCCGCGCTTTTACTTCTGTGCGGGCTGCTCGTGTTGACGTGGCCGGCGCGCGCCCACGATCCCGGGCTCTCCGCGCTTACGCTGCGGCTCGGCGCGTCGGAAATTACCGCCTGCCTCGTCATTTCCGAAACCGAGACGGCGGCAGTCCCGGCGCGCGGCCCGGTGCGGCTGGTCTGCGACGGACGCGGACTCGCCGCGCCGTTTCGCACGATGAGCATCAGCACCAACGGCCAGGACGTGGTGTGGAATTTTTCCTGGGCGCGGCCTGACGGAAGCGAATTGGAAATCCACGCCGCCGCGCTCGCGACCTTGCCGCGCGGCCACCGGCAGTTCGTGAAAGTGCTCGACGCCCGCGACCAGACGCTCGGCACCGCGCTGCTCTCGGCGGAACAGCCGTCGTTGAAAGTTATCATGCCCGGCGCTCCAGTGACTGCGCTTCACTCGTCCTCTGCATGGTGGAAATGGATTTTGGTTTCCGGCCCGTTCGTGCTGGCGTCCGTGTGGGTTTCGCGGTTGCTGCGGCCGCCGCGACGGACGCTCGCGGCTTGAACGCCGCGCTTGTCAGCCGCCGGTGATCTGTTTCCATCCCCCCCATGTTCACCTCACTGATCCGTGGCGCGCTCGCGCTGTTGTTGTCGTTCGCTGTTTCCCACGGCAGTCTCCGCGCCGTGGAAATTATCGCGCATCGCGGCGCTTCGTTTGACGCGCCGGAGAACACGCTCGCCGCCATGAAGCTGGGCTGGGCGCAAAACGCCGACGGCGTGGAACTCGACCTCTGGCTCTCGAAGGACGGCAAGCTCATCGTCTTCCACGACAAGGACACGAAGCGCTTCGAGACGAATTCGCGCGCGATTACGAATTTAACTCTAGCCGAGGCGCGGCAGCTCGACGTGGGCGCGTGGAAGGGCGAGCAGTTCAAGGGCGAGCCTATCCCCACGCTGGAGTCCATTCTTGCGACCATTCCGAAAGGCAAGCGCATCGTCCTCGAAATCAAAGACGGGCCGCACCTCATCCCCGAGTTCACGCGCGTGCTGCGCGCGTCCGGCGTGGCGGAGAAACAGCTCGTCGTGATCAGTTTCAACTTCGCCACGCTCGCCGCCTCGAAGAAGGACTGGCCGAAGGTGGATCACTACTTCCTCGCCGACTACAAGCAGGACGCGAAGACGCAAATGTTTCCTGAACTCGCCCCGCTCATCAAACGCGCGAAGGGCGCAGGCTTTGAAGGTCTCAATCTCAGTTCCAAGTGGCCGGTCACGAAAGAGTCAGTCTCCGAGGTGAAGGCCGCCGGGTTGAAGATGTATGTGTGGACGGTGGACGACGCCGACGCCGCGCGCGCTCTGAAAGAGGCGGGCGTGGACGGCCTCACGACGAACAAACCCAAGTGGCTGCGGGAGCAGTTGAAGTAGGCGGCGCCCTCGTGTGTTGTTCCGGCAGCCGGGACGGCCACCGGACTATCGCAGGCGGGACGCCTGCGCCGCTATCACTTCTGCAACCGCACGCGATAGAAACGCCGGGGACTCGCCGGCGGCCCGAGATTGAGCGTCGTCAGGTTCGTTGTCGCCGCCGTCGGCGAGAGCATCTGAATCCAACTCCCCGGCGTGATGAACACCGAAACTTCCGGCGCATAGCTCGCGCCCGGCGTCGAGGTCCACGTCAGCACCAGATTCGTCGAGACCTTCGCGATGTTCACCAGCGGCAACGGCACCGAGTTCGCATCTGCAAGATTTGACCCGCCGTCGAGTTCGATGGCGTCGTAGTGTTTGTCCTCGTCACGATCCAAGCCGATGCGGAGACCAGAACCTTCCGGCACCAGCATCGCGGTAAACGGATTGGTGCTTGCGGCGGAGGCGATGACGCTGGCGAGCGTGGGCGCGATTTCTCCATTGCGGTCGGACAAATAATCTCCCGTTGCGCGCCGCAGCAGCCAGCCGCGCGGCTGGCCGTTCTGTTTCCCGCGCACGACGAGTTGCACGCGGCTGTTCGTGCGCGTGGCCAGCGCGACCATCGAGTTGAGCAGCGCGGGCGGAGCAGGGGACGTGAAGGTGATTTGTTTGCCGACCGCCGCCGGCACGTCTTGACTCGGATTGCTGGGATTGACGGAAAGATCGGAGCCGCTGAAGGACAGCATGAACGCCACAAAATCCGCGATGGCCTGATCGTTCGTCACGGCGCCCTCGAAGCCATCCACCATGAAGCGCGTGAGTGTGTCCACGCGCCCGTCGTGCTGGAAGCCAAAGCCCGCGCGGCTGTTCGTGCTCAGTCCGTCGAAGCCGAGCTTCTCGCCCATGCTGCGGAGCTGGGACGACTTGAACGCGCCCTGCGCGCCCTCGCGCGGGAGATTGAACAGCTCGTTCTGAATCACGCTGCGCCCCTGGTTGAAGTCGTGGCAGATGCGGCAGTCCGCGCGGTCGAAGCGCGTGAAGCCGAGTTGCGCATTGCCCGGCGGCAGCGCGGGGCCGGGGCCGCCGTTCGTCAACGAACGCCCGTAGTGGCCGGGCAGGGGCACGGACGTTGGAAGCGTGTTCGAGAACGTGCGGAGGAAATTCGGCGGAAAGAAAATGCTCGCGAGCATCGTCTTGAAGTCCGCCATCTCATTCGTCGTGAGCGCGAGTTCAGCGGACTGGAGATTCGTGAACGTGGGGTTGAATTCCTCGATGTTCTTTTTATCACCGCGCCAGTGCAGCGGCTGCTGAATCTGTGAGATGCCGTTGAAATTTGTGGGCGTGATGATGTCCTGCAACGTCTGCGTGACCATCGGGCCTTTCATCGGATGGAAGACGAAACCCGCGTTGGTGCTGAGATGTTCGGCAGGATTCCCCAAGTCCCACGCGAGCCGGTCAGTGCGACCATCCACATGGCACGAGGCGCAGGAGGCAATGCCGAGTCCGCTCGTCCGCCGCGTGTCGTAGAGCGCGCGCCGCCCGCTCTGCACGACGGCGGGCGTCGGGTCAAACACGGGAATGTTCGTGAGCACGGTGTGGTTGACTGTCTCGATGACCGAGAGACTGGAGGAGAAACGGTTCCACACGTAGAGCCGCGCGCGTGCCTCGTCGAGCGCGAGACCGGTCGGGCCTTCGGGCAATTCCACGGGCTGCGGATTCACGCGCGCACCGTTCGCGTCCACGACGACGAGATTCCGCGAACCCATGCCCGTGACGTAGGCGCGCGTGCCGGCGGCGTTCCATTCGATGCCACGCGGATCGCCCAGACCGAGCGCACGCTGCGGCTCCGGCAGCAGGCGCGTGATGTAATCGAGGTGCGGATTCAAATCGCGCAGCCGGTTCGTGCGCGTGACGGGATCAACTAGCGCCAGGTTCACGCGATGAAACACGCCGTTCAGCACCGGCTCGAAGCGTCTCTCATTCACGCCGTCCGTGCCGACGACGGAGATTTCGCCGCTCGCCGGATTCACGCCGATGGCCAGGCACATGTTCATCAGGCGGTGCGCGTAGGTAATTTGGAAATTCGTGGTGTTGATGATGGCCACGTCGCGGTCGGGCAAATCCCAGCCCACGATGCGTCCACCAAGCGGCGCGTTTGAGCCGGAGACCCACGGCGTCCAGTTGCCGTTGTTGTCGTCCATCCACTGGCCCGCAGAATTTTTGCGGACGATGTGCGCGACCTTGGGCGGCGTGTTCGTGATGGCGCGGGCGGGGAAGAAATTTGTGCCGCTGTTCGGCGGCGGGTTCACGCCGCGATGCGGGCCGTTCGTGTCCTCGACCGGGCCGGGCGCGGGAAAGACGTTCAAGTCGGTGAGTTTGCTACCGAGGATGGTTGTCCCGTTTCCAGATTCAAAAATCGCGACATAAACTTTGGAACCATCGGGACTCGTCGCCATCGCACGCGGCATCTCGCCTTGGATGGCAAGGTTCGTCACCGCGACGCGATTCGTCGGATTGATCACAAAGACCGCGTTCGTCCGTGAGCAGGACACCCAGGCGCGGCGTGGATTCCCCGCGAACACCACGTCGCTCGGCCCCGCTGGAGTTTCAATCGTCGCCACCACCATTTGCGCCGCGACATCCACGACGCTGATGGACGAGGAAATGTAATTCACCACCCACAGCTCGTTCGACGAAGCGAAGCGTGCGGTCACGGGATCGAGTCCTACGGGCACGCTACCCAGCGGCACCGGGATGCCCGACGACACGTCGAAGAGTTCCACACGATTGTCCGGCAGATTGCACACAGCGAGCGTGCGACCATCCGGGCCGAGCGCGACGGGATGCACGGGCGGCGTCTCGAAGTTGATGAAGTTCGTGAATGCCGCCGTGGCCGGAAACGCCAGCAGCCCCAGCGCAAGCGCGGGCAGCAGGCGGGCCAGACGAATCCATGTGTTCACGAAGCGCAAAAAAATGTTCAGCCGCCACAAGGGAGCAAGGCCGTGCGACTGACCAGCGTTTAGTTAGCAAAGGGAAGCCCCGGATTCAAGGCGCGGGAAAGCCGGTCTGATTAGTACGTGATGCCCGGCGCGCGGTTCAGGCGAACAAAACCCGCGCCGGCTGCCCGCGATCCGTGATCGGCACGGGGCGATCCTCGTCGAAGAGATGCTTCTCCGGGTTGATGCCGAGCGCGCAGTGAATCGTCGCGTGCAGGTCGGGCACGGACATCGGGTGCTCCACCGCTTTCCGGCCGAGTTCGTCCGTCACGCCCACGGCCTGTCCGGTTTTCAATCCGCCGCCCGCCAGCGCGATGCTGAACGCCTTCGACTGATGCCCGCGCCCGCCGCCGCTGTCGAACTCCGGCGGACGTCCGAACTCCGTGGCGATGACGATGAGCGTCCGGTCGAGCAGTTTGTGCCGCTCCAGGTCGAGCACGAGGTTCGACACCGAGCGGTCGAGGTCTTGAATGAGAAGGTGCTGGTTTTTCTGCCCGCCGAGATGCGTGTCCCAGCCCGTGCCGTTGATGAAATTCAGGTTGAACGAGACTTCGATGAAGCGGACGCCGCGTTGCACCAGCCGCCGCGAAAGCAGGCAGCGCTGCCCAAACTCCGAGCCATACGCCGCGCGCAAAGCGTCCGGTTCACCACCGAGTTCAAACGCCTTCATGAAATCCCCGCGCGACAGTTTGAAGCTCTCCTCGATGGCTGTGTCGTAATCCGCCAGCGCCTTGTCGTCCTTATGTTGCGCCTTGTGACCCTTGCGCAATTCCGCGAGCAAACCCTCGCGACGGTCCGCCCGCGCTGCGCTGATGAACTCCGGCCGCGTCAACCCGCTCGGCCCCGCCTCCGTGTCCGTGAGATAAACGTAGCCATGCTTTGCGCCGAGAAAACCCGGCCCGCGCGTCACGTTCGGATAGCCAATGACGACGTAGGGCGGAATGCCGTCCGCCGCCGCTCCGCGCTGATGCGCGACGATGGAACCAATGGACGGATAAATCACCGTGCCGCTCGTGGGCCGTCCGGTGTGAACGCGATTCGTCGCCGCCGCGTGCTCGTCGATCACGTCGTGATGCACCGTGCGCAGCAGCGCGAAGCGGTCGAGAATCTTCGCGCACCCGCTCAAGTGTTCGCACACCTGCACGCCCGGCACCGCCGTATCAATCGCCGGATACGCCGAGCCGGCGACCTTCTTGAAATCCCCGACGCGCTTCGGGTCCCACGTATCCGTCTGCGCCGCGCCGCCGCCAAGCCAGATGAAGATGCAATGCTCGGCCTGGCCCTTGGGGTAAATGATCTCCTCGCGTTTGGTCGCCGTGAAAGCAGTGGAACCGGTTAGTCCGGTGAACGCTGCGGCCGTTCCCGCCCGGCACAAGAATTCCCGGCGCGAGCAATCTTCTGAAGTGATGAATTTTTTCATACGCTACGGCACAAACACAAACTCCGGCGAATTCACCAGTGACCACACGGCGTCTTCCATGCGTTCGCGCCAGGCGGGGGCGAGGCGTCCCGTCGGCGGGTCGCCGGCGCGGGCGGCGCGTTCGGCCTCCTGCTTGATGCGCGTGGCTTCGGGGTGCAGGTGGTTCGACCAGGAGACGGGTCGCGTCGCCTTGCGTGGTTTCGCAGCCGTGTGCTCGCTCACGGCGAGGCGAGAGTCGAAGCCTTCCTTTAGGTAGCTGGTGAAAAATTTCTCTTCCTCGGGCGTTGGCAGGCGCGAGGCGACGCGCAGGAAAGTTTCGCGCGTCAGTTGCGGGAGCGTCAGGTCGGCGCGCGTGGCCACGGCGGTCAGGGCGTTGTCGTCGGAGAGGCGCGTGATGCGGCCGTTGGCGAGCAGGCCGTTGGCGATGGCGGCGGGTTGCAGGACGTTCGGTGAAGTGTCGCGGACGGTCTGCGCGCCTTGCCGCGATTCACGCCAGCCGAAGGTGGTGAGCGTATCGGAAATCATCTGCGCGCGCGGCATGGCGAGGGCCGGGCGGTCGCGCTCGTTCGAGAGTGAAGCGAACTCCCACGAGTGATACGGCGTGCCGAGGTTGTTGAACTCCTTCACCGGGCGACGGCCATCCACGTCCATGTTCATTTCCTCGGACTCGAATTTTTTGCCGACGACGGAGAAGAGCGAATCCACCAACTGCTCCGCGCTCAGGCGGCGGCGTGACGGGCCGGCGAAAAGCCGCTGTTCCGGTTTGTCGCCACTGACCTCGGGCCGCGCCTCGCGCTGGTAGGTGTGCGAGTTCAAAATCAATCGCGCGACATGCTTGAGATCATAGCCGTGCGTGATGAGTTCGCGCGCGAGCCAGTCGAGCAACTCGGGGTGCGAGGGCTGCGCCGTCTCCCAATCGTCCACCGGCTCGACGATTCCCTTGCCGAGATACTGCTTCCACAAACGGTTCACGATCACGCGGGCGAAGCGATGATTGCTCGGGTCGGTGATGAGCGCGGCCAGGCGTTCGCGAGAATCCTTCGCGTTGCGTTGCACACCGGCATCCAGTTCGTCCGGCATCGTGTTCGTCAGCGTCCACGTCGGCTCCACTTTCGTGCCGGGTTTTAAGGTCACATTCACCACGCGGCCTACGACAATGTTGGCATTGGTGGGAATGGAACTGCTCAACGGCACTTCCTGCGGCGCGCGCTTGAGCATGGCGGCGAGGCTGAAGAGATCGCGCTGCTTGAAGTCGTGATACGGCGCGTCGTGGCAGCGCGCGCATTGCATCTGCATGCCCATGAACGCCTGCGCCACGATCTGCGCCTTCTGCGCGAGCGGGACGTCATTCTCGGTGGCGAGGCCGAAGCCCGCCGGCCCGCCGTAGTTCGCGCTGCCTTCCATGAGAATCAGTTCGGTGACGAAGCGGTCCATCGGCTTGTTGTCCGTGAACGCCTCGTGGACGTACCAGCGGAACGGGCCGGTGTTGTTCAGCATCGGCTTCACGATGCCGGGGTTTTCCGCGAGCACATCCTGCCAGTAGCTCACCCAATGATCCGCCCACGACGGGTGCTGGAGAAAGCGATCAGTGGCTTTCGCGCGCCGGTCGCCGGCGGCGTCGGCGAGGAACAGGTTCAACTCCTCGACGGTCGGCGCGCGGCCCACGGTGTCGAGCGCGGCGCGGCGGAGGAAGGCGTAATCGTCGATCAGCGGCGCGGGTTTTGTGTTGGCCGTTTCGAGTTTCGCGTTGATGAAACGATCCAGCGCGTTCTGCACCGCCTCGTTTTTCACGGACGGAATTTTGACGGGCGGAAGTTTTGCCATCTGCTCGCGCGCACGCTCGTGACGCATTGACCAATACTGGTTCTCGCTCGTGGCAAGTTGCCGCCGGCGTTTCACATCTTCGCGCGTGTGAAAAGTGCGCCGCTCCTCCTCGTATCGCCCCCACGATTCATCCGACAACGCCACGCGCGGCCCGCCCTCGGGACTCAGCACGTAAAACATCTCCGCGCCCTTCGCCGCGAGGCTCACCGTCAGTTCACCGACTTCCGGCCGGCGTTCCTTGAGGCCGATGATCGTCTCCACCACCACGAGGTGTTCCGCGCCGTCGCCCTGCACAGTGGCGATGGCTTCCGACTGACCGGGCCGCACGTAGCGCACGTCGGGACCGAGCGGCAGCGGCACTTCCGGCACTTCCTCGTGACCGTCGGAACTGAGGCTGGGAAATTTCACGGTGAACAATGGCTTCCCGTCGAGGAAGAGCCGTGCGCCCGTGCGCACCCGGAGCAGGAGCCGCTGTTCACCCTTCGGCAAAACCACGCGCGCCGAGGCGCGAAACAGAAACGGCGCCTTGCGATCCGTCTTGATGCCCTTGGTCGAATACTTCACCGGCAGCACGATGAAGCCGAGCGCCGGCTCCGTGTAGCTTTCGCTCAACGGCGGATTGGTGAAATTCCAACTGAGCTGATCTGGCAGGCCCTCGAAGATTTCCACCCGCACGGCGTCACGCGGCAATTCAGCCAGAGTGACCGCAGGTGTGTTGGTTTCCGCGCGCAGGGCCGCGATGAGAAGGCAGGAAGCAACAAAGCCAAAGATTTCGCCCGCTCGAATGCGCGTTCTTTTCATGGTGGATACGCAGTGAGACTAGGCCGCTTGCCTTTTGATTCAAGGGGGAAACCAGACTTCGAAGTTAAGAACGGCTTCAAGATGCATCTGATGCGAGGCCGGCACCGCGCCTGTTCCTTAGCCGGCCGCGGGTTTCAACTCGCCACGATCAGCGGTGATGGATCGAGGTTGATTGGCCAGGGCGGCGAGGAGGACGCAAAGCAGGGCCGAAGATTCGGGGCGCAGGAACACGGCGTCGGAAGCGCAAATCAGCGCCAGCGCCGTCAACGTGGCCACGAGGTGCGGTTGCTCCGCGCGAAATCTCCAGGCGCGACGGAGAAACGTGGCCCCCGCGCCCACGAACAGGGCCAGAGCCACGAAGCCGCCTTCGCAGAGGAAGCGCAGGTAGTCGCTGTTGGGAAATCTGTTGAGATGATGCTGCGGCTCCGGGTTGACCGCCTTGATGGCCTTGCGCCAGCCGGCGGGACCAACGCCCAGCACGGGATGGTGCGCGGCGATGCGGAACGTGTCGCGATACTGGTCGCGACGAAACGCGCCGGAACCGGAGGAGATGTCAACAACGCGCCGCGCGCTGGTCCAAAACGGATGGGCATCTTTCCATGCGAGCTTGGTGGGAAGGTACGCGCCAATGACCGCGCCCAGTATGACGAACCCGAGCGGCAGAACCATGCGCCGCCGAGAAATGCCAGCCAGCACGAGGACGACCGCCGTGCCAGCGGTCGCGCCAATCCACGCGGTTCGGGAGCGGGTCAGGATCAAGGCCATGCCCAGCAGCAGCGCCACCGCCCAGAAAATATACGGGCCGTAACGGCGCGGGCCTTCGCCACGCCGGCCCAGCATCAGCAGCGTGGGCAGGGCCAGCGCCAAGTATTGTCCGGCGTAGTTGCGGCTCGCGAGCAGTCCGCCGGGGCGTTGCGGGGCGCGGTGCATCAGTCCCTCCGCATCCAGCAAGACCGTGATGGCCAGCACGGCCGCCATGAAAATACAGGCCGCGCCCCAGGCCCGCACTTCCACGCCGGCGCTGCGCCCGAGGAAATAGAGCAGCAGCACCGCGACCTGCGGCCACAGGCCGATGTGGAGCAGCGGTCTCGACAGACCGAGCCAGACGCCCGACAGCAGCAGCCAGGCGGGCATGGCCAGCATCATCCAGTCGCAGCCGTTGAACGTGAGCCGTGTCCCGCGCCACCAGCGCAGTCCGCAGAAGACCGCGATGACCGCGAGCACCGTCCAGCCCGCCCGCGTACACCATACCACTTCGACCGGGGGCGGCTGGCCGGATTCGACGACGTAGCTGTACCACCACCACGGCCAGCACCAGCCTTGGAGGCCGGAGAACCGCTCATAACCTCCCGCCATTCCGACCGTGAGCAAGACGGCCGGAACCAGGAAGCGCAGCGCGGCGATGACGCTCATGCAGGTGGACGCTTCATGCGCTCCGTCACGGCGAGAGCACGCGGTAGAAGCGCATCGGGTAATTCGTGCCGTCGAAATCCATGAACTGATAGACGCACAGACGCACGCGCCGTCCGCCGAATTCGCGAGAATCGGCTGCCACGGGATTGGTGCGCCCACTCCCGCCGAGGGCCGCTCGGCGGGGTCGCGCTGCTGTGCACCGGGGCCGTCCACGATGCTGCTCCGCACGACGACGTTTTTGCAAAAGAGGACAGCGCCGGGACATGTTGAGACAGCGTATCCGCGAAAACGGGTTCCGTGCGCGTAGAAACGGAATCCGTTTTTGCAAAACTGCCGTCCGCTTTTGCAGAAATGCTCTCCGATTGTGCGCGCACGGAACCCGTTTTTGCAAAAGTGTCATGCGATTATGCCCGCACGGAACCCACTTTCGCAAAACTCGGCGCATCTTTTGGACAACCGTGTTCCAGTTCAGAGCAAATGCCTCGAAAGCAGGCAAAATCTGGGCCGGTGGAACACCGAGGGCAGGTAGGGCGTCGTCGCTCCGCGCGCGCCGGGTGAGGCGTCCGAAGTTCGTGAACGTATCATCGAGTCGCGGCCCGGTGCGCGGGGAACTGT
>JANOAY010000274.1:0-2305 GCA_031411375.1 Pedosphaera sp.
ACGGCTGCCGCCGACTGGCGGCGAGAGCGCCCCGACGTCGACCCGGTCACGTACGTCGTGCTGCGCCGGCTCGACGACCTCGCGTACGGGACGGGCGTGTGGCTCGGCGCGGCGCAGCGTCGTGACGCGACGGCACTGCTCCCGACGTTCTCGAACTGGCCGCCCCGGTCGCCGGCGTGACCCGGCGTTAGCGTCGCCGCCGTGACCGTCCGGCTCACCGTCGACACCGCCGCCCGGCGCGCCAGCGTCGACTCCTTCGTCCGCTCCGCCGGTGCGGATGACAACTCCGCGATGCGTCAAAACTCCAAGACCGTGCTCCTCGTCCCACGAGCAGGCGAACCCAAATCCGACTCGGGCGAACCCATCTTTCGGGTGTGCCATGATATGAACGCTACTCGGACGAATGAGCCGCATTAAGTCGCGAGGCTCTGCAATCTCCGGCATCGCCTCCTCGTCAACGAAATCGCCATAGCACTCTCTCAAGCGCGGATAGTCTGCGAAGACAGACTGCAACGCGGCGTCGCGGAGCGACGCCTGATGGTCGAGCAAGTGCTGAAACGAGGTGACCTGTTCGCGTGTCGGTGGCGTCGGTGTGCCGTGGTCTGCTGAGGAAACGCCAACATTCAAGTGCAGGTCGCCGTCGGGCAAGATACCGCGTGATACCCAAGGCTTCAGTTCCTGGAGCGGAATAAAGCCGCGCCAGTCCTTAAGCTGAACGATCCCCTCCCAATGGAAGCCGCTCCAAGTGAGTGATGGGAACGGTGGCAACTCAATCGTCGGCTGTTGTTTGTCTGGCATGTCGAGTGGCGTAGTGCGGCCTAACAGATGATTTGATTACCCTACTTCAACGCCGACTCCACCATCTTCTTAAAATCCGCCTCAGACGCCTTCACCAGCGCCGCTGGGCCAGTCATCTTTACGAACACGTCGCCTTCCGCCGCCTCGATGATCGCGCCGCGCAGGGCGGAGTTCGGCTGCGGCGTGGTCGGGCCGCCGGGCATCCCGCTCAGGAAAGTTCCTTCCGCCTGCACGTAGGTGACCTTGTGCTTGCCGACTTTCACTTCCTCGGTCTTGGTGCCGAGCTTTTCACGCGGTCCCTCGAACTGGCGATACCAGCGCTCGATGTTCGCCTGCGTGCCGCCGCCGCCGCCCGCGCCGAAGTGGAAGAACACGACCTCGGCGGAAGTTTTCTTCTCCGCGTCATTCACCTTCAACTGCGCCTTGCGCATCGCCGACGTGGTCTCGACGGCTTCCCATTTCTCGGGCCGTTGAAAAGTGAACTCGCTGACTTTGAATTTCGCGTCGGCAGCCAAGGCCACGACGGCGGACAACAACAGCACGGTGAGCGTGGAAAATTTCATGGCGTGGTTGGTAACAGACCAGGCGCGCGTGTCAAACCGTGCGATGAACGGGTGGTGGGGCAGTTTCAGCCCTCGCCCGGAAAGAGAATGAATTTGGAACGCAGGAACTCAGGAACAGCGTGGTTTCATCTTCGTCTCCTCCTGAGTTCTTGAGTTCCAAATTCAAACGGACCCACGACCGATGAACGGGTGGTGGTCCCAATTTGCCCAGACGACGGAGCGCGGGTTTTCCAACCCGCAGCCAGCTCCGCAAAGGAGAGCGGGCTAGAGCTTGCGAACACCGCCCGTCCTTTCACGTTGCTGCGGGTTGGAAAACCCGCGCTCCGCCAACCCTCACGGCGGCGCGAGGAGACGGAAGAAACGGTGCGGGACGTTCGTGGCGGGGAGCAGATACGGCACGACGCCGGAGAGGTTTGTGAGCGTGACGAGCGGCTGCCAGGTCGCGAGATCGCTGGACGCTTCCACCACGTAACCCGTGCCGGTCGCGCCGCTGAAGGTGAGCCGCCAGGTGCCGTTCGTCGCGAGCAACTGGCTGAGTTGAATCGTGGTCACGGTCAGCGCGGCGTTGGAACTGGTGGCGGTTCCGGCGGCGTTGCTGGCGACGACAGAGTAGCTGCCCGCCAGCGCCGCGTTCACGTTGGTCAGCATGAGAGCGCTGTTCGTCGCGCCAGAAATGGAAGCACCGTTGAAGCGCCAGCGGAAAGTTTGCGGCAGCGAACCGGTCGTGCTCACCGTGAAATTCGCGTTCGCTCCCGCGTTCACCAAACGGCTCGCCGGTTGCGCGACGATGACCGGCGGCGTCACGGGCGTGAGCACGCGCACGTTGTCGAAGATTACGAACGTGTCTTCCGGCGGGCTGGGGATGGACGTGAACAAATCCATGGAACCGATCATCACGTTGCCGCTGGTGAAGCCGCTGGTGTTCGTGCGCGCGGCGACAATGA
>JANOAY010000275.1:0-3452 GCA_031411375.1 Pedosphaera sp.
GACCTTGCAGCGCTGAATGTGGCGGAGGAAAGCGTGGCCGAGTCCGACGTTCTCGTGCGCGCCCTCGATGAGTCCCGGCACGTCGCACACGACGAGGCGGCGGAAGTCGGGAAACTCCATGACGCCAATCTGCGGGTGCAAGGTGGTGAAGGGATAGGGCGCGACTTTCGGATGCGCCTTCGAGACGGCGGTGAGGAGCGTGGACTTGCCGGCGTTCGGGTAGCCGACGAGTCCGATGTCGGCCACGGTGCGCAGCTCGAAAAGATATTCG
This sequence comes from Pedosphaera sp., assembly GCA_031411375.1. GTDB lineage: Bacteria > Verrucomicrobiota > Verrucomicrobiia > Limisphaerales > SIBH01 > JANNGC01. The sequence continues at coordinate 272 of JANOAY010000275.1, forward strand.
CCCTCGTCGCCGGCCTCGCCGGGCTGGGCGAAGCGCGGGGACTGGCGCGCGGCGGTGGCGAAGTTGCGGTTGCCGAGTCCGCCGCGTCCGGCCTTGCAGAGGATGAAGCGCTGGCCGTTCTCGGTGAGGTCGGCGACGAGTTCGCCCTTGGGTTTGTCGGCGGCGGCGGAAGTGGTTTCGGGTTCGTCGGCGAGGCTGTATTCCGCAGCGACCTGGCCCCCGGCGAAGCGAATCACGGGGCGTTGGGTGGCGGCGGATTGAATCAGCTTTTCATCGCGCGGCTCGGGGGCGTCGTCTTCGTCCGCGTCCTCGTCGGTCTCGATGGGTTTGGTGTCGCGGATTTTCCAGACGAGCGTGCCGCAGGGGACTTGGATGATGATGTCCTTGCCGGCGCCGCCGTCCATGCCCTTGCCCATGCCTTGCTCGCCGTCCTCGGCAATGAGGCGCGGGCGGTAGTATTGGTTGATGAGGTTGTTGAGGTCGTGGCTGGCTTCGAGAATGACGTCGCCCCCGCGACCGCCATTGCCGCCGGAGGGGCCGCCCTTGGGGCGATAGGCTTCGCGAATAAATGCGACCGCGCCCTTGCCGCCGTGACCGGCGCGGGCATACACCTTGATTTGATCGATGAACATCGGGGGCGGAAACTAGCAGACGCGCGGCGAATGGGAATGGGTAAATGCCGCGCGACGGGGAAGGAAATTTTTTAACCACGGATGGACACGGATAAACACGGATTGGGGAAGAACGTGTCAGCCTCATGGTTTTCATCCGTGTGCATCTGTGTCCATCCGTGGTGAAAACTTTTTCCTGATGAAGAGGCTTCTCTGGTTTGGCGTTGCCGACTCCTTGCCCGCGTGCTTACGTCTGCGCCTTCAGGAAACTTTTGAAACTCGTCGCCGCCAAACTCCAATGCGTCTGCGTGCTGCCCGTGCTCGCGCTCTGCGCGGGCGGGACGGCTCGCGGGCAACTGCCGCCGCCCGACCGCATCCTCAGCGAGCCGCGCCCCGCGCTGCTCCGCCTTGGTCCGCTGGATATCCACGCGCGCGCGCTGTCGTCCTTCGTGTATGACGACAACATCAGCCTGCACGACCGTCCGCGCACCGGCACGCAAATTGGCTTCATCCAGACCGGCCAGGCGCAGGAGCCGCTGGGGGATGACTTCATCTTCACGTTCAGTCCCGGCATCGTCTTCACCAAGGCGGCGACGCTGGAGGACTCGCGCACGGCCTTCGCGCTGGACTACAGCCCGTCGTTCGTCTTCTTCCTGAAGAACTCGGAGCAGAACGCCGTGAACCACGACGCGAAGCTGAACGCCGGCTACGCGCTGACGAAGCTGACGCTCGGACTGGTGCAGAACTTTTCCTCCAGCGAAGGCGGCGTGGTGGACGTGGGCGACCGCGTGCAGCAGAACAATTACAACACCGGCCTCACCGTGCGCTACGAGCTGACGGAGAAAACCTTCCTGCAACTCGACGGCGCGTACCGCCTCACGGACTACGAGACGCTTACCGATTCGCAGGAATGGACGGCGACGCCGACCGCGAACTACCAGATCACGCCCAAGGTCACGCTCGGCCTCGGGGTCACCGTCGGGCAGTTGATCGTGGAGGAACAAATCCTGAAGCCCGGCACCACAAACCAGGTGACGAGCGTGAAGCGCGTGCAGACCTACGTGGGGCCGACCTTGCGCGCGAGTTACAAGACCACGGAAAAAACCGACGTGAGCCTCTCCTTCGGCGGCGAGTGGCGGCAGTATGAGGACGGCAGCGATTCGTTCGGCCCCGTGTTCTCGCTTGCCGGGAGCTATCGGCCCTTCGAGGGCACGAGCTTCACGATCGAGGGCCATCGCCGGCAGCAGAACTCCGCCGCGATCAGCGGCGCCAACTTCATCACCACCGGCGGCACGCTCGGGGTGCGGCAGCGGTTGCGCGAAAACCTCTTCGGCACGGCCAACTTCACGTACGACCATTCGGACTACGAGCCGACGACCAGCGACGTGGCGATCACGCGGCGGGATGATTACTTCTTGCTGCGCTGCGGGCTGGAGGCAATCTTGGGCCGGAGCTGGTCCCTCGGCGTGTTCTACCAATATCGCGAAGACATCTCGTCGGACGAAAGCTACAGCTTCAACAACAACCAGGTGGGCCTGCAGGCCGCCTGGGGTTATTGACCCAAATGTGATGAACGTGTGGAAAATTCTTTTCGTGCTCGCGCTGGTCTGGAATGGCGCGCGCGCCACCGCCGCTGAACCGCCCGCCGCTCCGGCCACCAACGCCCGCCCCGACTACGTCCTCGCCGCGAACGATGTCGTGGCCGTGATCGTGTATCAGGAGGAGGACTTGAGCGCGAAGGTCCGCGTGTCGAAGGACGGCAGCATCGTGCTCCCGCTGCTCGGTGCCGTAACCGTCGGCGGCAAGACGCGCGAAGCGGCGGCGCGGATGATCCGTGATTTGCTCGCCGAGAAATATCTCGTCAGCCCGCAGGTCTCGCTCGACATCGCGGAGTATGCGAAGCGCCGCTTCACTGTGCTCGGCCAGGTTGCGCGTCCCGGCAGTTACGAAATGCCCGGCGATGAATCGGTGAACCTTCTGCAAGCCATCTCGATGGCCGGCGGCTATTCGCGGCTCGGCACCGGGCGCGGCGTGAACGTCCAGCGCGGCCAGGGCGCGGACAAAAAAACCTTCAAGCTCGACGCCGACGCCATGGCGAAAGACAAGGACGTGAAAATCTTTGAAGTCGAAGCCGACGACACCATCACCATCGGCGAGAAAATTTTCTGATATGCCCGCGACTTCCCCCGTGCCGCGCCCGATTGTTCCCGCGACCAGCTTCGACGTGAAGCGCCTCTACCACACGCTCATCGAGCGTTCGTGGCTCGTCGCCGTCTGCCTTGTGCTCGCGGTGCTGCTCACCGCCGGCTACGTCCAGCGCCAGCCCGTGCTCTACGCCGCGAGCGCGGTCGTGCAGATCGAGCAGGAGGAGACGCGCATGGTGAAGGTGGAAAAGTTTCAGGCCGACGACCTCCGCTGGCTCGACGCCATCCGCACGATTGAGCAGACCTTGAAAGGCCGCACCGTGCTGGAGCGCGTGGTGGAGACGTTGAAGCTCGGGCAGACCCCGGCGTTCTATAATGGCCCCGCCGAGCCGACAAAGGAGCAGCTCGCCGCCATGCTCGACCGCA
>JANOAY010000276.1:0-5512 GCA_031411375.1 Pedosphaera sp.
GACTGGGATTTCCCCGTCAGCGTCATGGATGTGGTGCTCATGGGGCGCTACGGCCATCTCGGCTTGTTCAAGCGTCCCGCCAAACGCGACCGCGAGATCGCCCGCGAGTGCCTCGACAAGGTGAAGATGCTGCCCTACGCGAACCGCCAGATTTCCAACCTCAGCGGCGGCCAGCAGCAGCGCGTTTTTCTCGCCCGCGCACTCGCGCAGGAGAGCGACTTGTATTTCATGGATGAACCTTTCGCCGGCGTGGATGCGGCGACGGAATCCGCCATCATCGAACTGCTGCACGAACTCAAGAATCGTGGCAAGACGCTGATGGTCGTCCATCACGATCTGCCCACGGCGCGCAATTATTTCGACATGCTGCTGCTGTTGAACATGCGCGTCGTGGCCTTCGGGCCGACCGAGGAAGTGTTCACGCACGAACTGTTGCAGAACACGTACGGGGGGCGGCTGACCATTTTGTCCGAGGTTGCCGAGGCCGTTCGCCAACGAGGGAACGGAACGTGAAGCGGAATTTTTTCAGCCACGGATGGACACGGATGGACACGGATGAGAAGGCGGGAAGCCGTCGTTCCCCATCCGTGTTTATCCGTGTTTATCCGTGGCTGCTTCTTCTGTTGTTCATCAGCACCGCCACCTGCCACGCCGCGCGCATTGGCGATATCGCGGAGTCGAACATCTGGGAACAGGCGCTGCGCTTCTTCACGTTCCAAGACCCGTCGGTGCGTTACGCGCTCATCGGTTCCATGTTGCTCGGCATCAGTTGCGGACTGCTCGGCTCGTTCATTGTTGTGCGCAAGATGGCGTTGGTTGGTGATGCGCTTTCGCACGCGGTGCTTCCGGGTGTGGCCATCGGCTTTCTCTGGAACATGTCGAAAGACCCGCTGGCCATTTTCGTTGGCGCGACCATCGCGGGACTGCTCGGGACGGTGGTCGTTCACGCCATCAAGCAGACCACGCATCTCAAGGAAGACACCGCGCTCGGACTCGTGCTGGCGGTGTTCTTCGCCGTGGGCATCTGCCTGCTCACGATCATCCAGCGGCTGCCGTCGGGAAACAAAAGCGGCATTGATAAGTTTCTCTTCGGCCAGGCGGCGGCGATTGGCCTGACGGATCTCAAACTTATGGCGGTGGTCACTGCGCTCGCGGTCCTCGTCGTGTGGATTGGCTACAAAGAATTTCTCGTCACGAGTTTCGACACCGGCTTTGCGCACTCGGTCGGTATTCCGGCGCAGGCGTTTCACTACGCGCTGATGCTGCTCGTGGCGTTTGCCGTGGTCATTGCGCTGCAAGCCGTCGGCGTCGTGCTGGTGTCGGCGATGCTCATCACGCCGGCCGCCGCCGCGTATCTGCTCACGGATCGAATGCACCGGATGCTCTGGCTGGCCTCGCTGTTTGGCATGATCGCGGGCGCAGCGGGCGCGTTCTTTTCGTTCCTCGGGCCGAATCTTCCGACCGGCCCGTTCATGGTGCTGGGGGCGACGACGGTTTTTGCGCTCGCGTTTGTCTTCGGGCCGAAGCACGGCGTGCTGACGCGCTGGCTGCGGCAGCGTTCCCGTTCCGCGCGCACGCAACGCGAGAACACGCTCAAGTCCATCTACCACGTCCTCGAGACGCGCGACTTCCAGGGCGACGGCGTCTCCTTGCGCGAACTGGCCGAGCGCCGCCACGAAACCAACGAGGAGGCGCAACAACAGTCGCGCCAACTCGTGAAGCACGACTTGGCCACGTTGCACGAGGAAGGCAATGTGATTTTCCTCACGCCCGATGGCTGGCAGGTCGCCGCCGCCATCGTGCGCAACCATCGGCTCTGGGAACTGTATCTCACCAACGCCGCGCACATCGCCGCCGACCACGTCCATGAGGACGCGGAAAAAATTGAGCACGTCCTCGGCGAAGAAGTGGTGCGCGAACTGGAACGCCGCCTCGGCTACGCGCGCCAGGATCCGCACGGCCGCGTCATTCCCAATCCCGACGACTTGCGCCGCGCCGCCGCCCGCGGCTCGCGCGAGGTGCTGGTCGGCTATGGGAAGAAACCCTGAAACGCATGACGCTCATTCCTCCTTTCAACTTTCATGACGTGGTTGTCGCACCGTGGACGACGGGGCTGAACAGTTTCGGCTGGGTCACGCTCATGGGTTTCTTCGTCGCCGCCGCCTGCGGACTGGTTGGAAATTATCTCATTCTACGGCGCATGGCGTTGGTCGGTGATGCGATCAGCCACAGCGTCCTACCCGGCCTCGCCATTGGCTTCCTGCTCGCGAACAGCCGCAGCTCGACCGTCATGTTTCTCGGCGCACTCGGGGCGGGCATTGTCACGACGTTCATCATTGAACTCATCCATCGCAAATCGCGGGTGAAGCAGGACGCGGCCATCGGCATCACCTTCTCCAGCCTGTTCGCCATCGGCGTGATCATCATCAGCGTCTTCGCGAGCAAGGTGGATCTGGATCAGGACTGCGTGCTCTATGGCGAGATCGGCAACGTGCCGCTGGAAGTGCCTTACGTCAGTCTCGGTTCGCTCACCTTCGGCCCGCCGACCGTCGTGCGGATGGGCCTCGTGGCTTTGTGCGTCGCGGTGTTGATCGGCCTGTTCTACAAGGAACTGCTCATCAGTTCGTTTGATCCAGGTCTCGCGGTGTCCGTGGGGATCAACGCCACCGCGATTCACTACTGCCTGATGGCTGCGCTGTCAGTCGTGGTGGTGAGCGCGTTTGAATCCGTGGGTGCCATCCTCGTCATCGCCATGCTCGTGCTGCCGGGCGCGACGGCCTCGCTGCTCTCGCACCGGTTGCCGTGGATGTTCGGGCTGACCATTTTCCACGCCGCGCTCAGTGCCGTGCTCGGCGTCCATCTGGGCCTATGGCTCGATTGCTCGCTGGCCGGCGCGATGGTGGTGATGGGCGCGGGGCTGTTCACGCTCGCCTGGTTTTTCAGCCCCACGCGCGGGCTGGTGCGCCGCTGGTTCCATCGTTCGCTTTCCGAACCTGCGCTGACGGAAACAGGCGCGACGGCGAAACTGTGATTCCAAATCCGCAAACAGAGAACCACGGAAGACACGGAAAACATGGAAACAGACAGGGTGGATTAACCACGATTGGGTTGTGGAAAAGTTCGGCTCAAATTTCCTTTTTCCGTTCTGTGTCTTCCGTGGTTCATCTCCGGTCCTCAATTGCGCCGGATTCACGATTGAGGCGGCGATGAAATTTCGTCAGGCTGCGCTCCATGGATGAATTGCGCCAATGCGTCGAGTCGCTCGGCATCGAGAAAGTTTCCCGCCACATTTTTCTCTGCGCGGATCAGACCGAGGCGGAATGCTGCACCAAGGAAGCGGGGCTGGAGGCGTGGGAGTATTTGAAGAGGCGGCTCAAGGAACTCGGTCTGGCCGGGGGTGCGAGCGCGAAAGTTTTTCGGACGAAGGCGAATTGCCTGCGCGTCTGCACGCGCGGTCCCATCGCGGTCGTTTATCCCGAGGGCGTCTGGTACCACTCCTGTTCACCGGCGGTGCTGGAGAGAATCATTCAGGAGCATCTGATCGGCGGACGCGTCGTGGAAGAATTCACCTTCGCGCGCAACGCGCTCGGCACTAAACAGTGACGACCGGCGGCGCGGGTTTGTCGCGGAAAAATTTCAGCACGCGCTTGCCGACGAACCAGATGATCAGCCAGCACACGGCGAGCACGCCAATCACTAGGATGAGCGCCACGGCGGGCCAGACCACCGCGAAGATGGAGAGCACGGTCGAGGTGATGTTTTCCACGGTGGAGAGAATGGGATTCGCGAAACCACCGGTCGTGAGTGACGAGGCCGCGCGCGCCTTGGTGGTCGCGAGTTGCGTGGAAGCCGCGAGTCCGCCACCCGCAATCACTGCCAGCGTCCAGCGCCAGAACGGTTCAATGTCCGTGAGGACCGAGGCCATGACCACCACGCCGGCCACCGTGGCGAGCGGGCCGGCGATGGAATCCAGGGCGTTGTCCACCCACGGAATGTAGTAGGCGACAATCTCCGCCACCGTGGCGGCGCCGAAGGCAATGACGGCCGTGGTGGAACCGGCCCACGCGAAAGCGGGTGTAAGCGGCAGTGCGCCGAATTTGGCCGCCAGGCTCAGGCAGAGCAGCGGCACGAACACGCGAAACCCGCACGCGGCGCTCAGGCCGACGCCGAGGCAGATGCTCAGAAAGATTTCCATGCGCGCAAAGATGGCCGGGCCGGGCCCGGAGGCCAGAGGAATTTCCGGCGGGCTTTTCCAGCGCGCCCGGGAGGGCCGGCTTCCCGCCGGTGTGTTGCCAAAGGAGGAACCTCTTTCGCTCCAAACCGAACCTTGCCCACTCCGGCTCGCGCCGATTACAAACTCGCCCGCAAACAAATGATCATCGCGCGTTCACCACTTCGCATCAGCCTCGGCGGCGGCGGCACGGACTTGCCGTCGTATTACGAGCGGTTCGGCGGCTTCCTCATCACGGCGGCCATTGATAAATACATTTACATCACGCTGCACGAGACCTTCGTGCCGGAGTTCATCATCAAGTACTCCAAGCTGGAGCGCGTGGCGCAGGCGGCGCAGATCGAGCATCCGATCATCCGCGAGGCGTTTCAGATGATGGACATTGACGGCGGCTATCTGGAGCTGACGAGCATGGCGGACATTCCGTCCGGCACGGGCTTGGGCAGCAGCGGGAGCTTCACCACGGCGCTGCTCAAGGCGTTGCACGCGCACAAAAGAAATTTGATCCCGAACACGGAGATCGCCGCGCAGGCGTGCGACATCGAGATCAACCGTCTGAAGGAGCCGGTCGGGAAGCAGGATCAATACATCGCGGCGCTCGGCGGCATCACCTGTTTTAATTTCCACAAGGACGGCAGCGTGGAAGCGTGGCCGGCGAAAATCTCCGAGGAGACGCGCTACAATTTGGAGGACAATTTGGTGATGTTCTTCACCGGCTACAGCCGCAGCGCGGGCAGCATCCTCAAGGATCAAAACGAGAAGTCGAAACAGGACGACGCGGCGATGCTGGAGAACCTGCATCGCACGAAGGAGATCGGTTACGCCAGCCAGCGCGCGCTGGAGAGCGGCGACTTGCGCGAATTCGCGCGGCTCATGGACGAGCACTGGCAGCGCAAGAAGGCGCGCAGCGGCGGCATGAGCAATCCGAAGATCAACGAATGGTATGACCTCGCGCGCGCGCACGGCGCGCTTGGCGGCAAGCTCATCGGCGCGGGCGGCGGCGGCTTCCTGATGTTCTACGCGGAGGAGGACAAGTCGAAGCTGCGTCACGCGATGCGGAACGCGGGGCTGAAGGAAGTGCGGTTCCGTTTCGACTTTGAGGGCACGAAGCTCGTCAGTTCGTGAATCCGCCAAACCTCACCGTTGCCTTGCTCGCCGGCGGACTCGCCACGCGGCTGCGTCCCATCACGGAGAAGATTCCCAAGGTGCTCGTGTCCGTGGCGGGCAAGCCGTTTCTCGAACATCAGCTCGCGCTTTTGCGGAAGCAGGGGCTGACCCGCG
>JANOAY010000277.1:0-2913 GCA_031411375.1 Pedosphaera sp.
TGGCCGCCTGGCCGATGCAGTAGGTGTTCACGTCGCAGGTCATGAACTGCATGGTGTCGTAAATCGCCAGCCCCGCCGTGACGCTGCCGCCGGGCGAGTTGATGTAGAGATGGATGTCCTTCTTCGGGTCGCTCATCTGGAGGAACAGGAGCTGGGCGATGATGACGTTCGCCACCATGTCATCCACCGGCGTGCCGAGGAAGACGATGCGGTCCACGAGCAGGCGCGAGTAAATGTCGTAGCCGCGTTCGCCGCGTCCGGTCTGCTCGATGACGTGTGGGATGAGAAAGTTTTGCATAATCAGTTCGTTGAAAAATTCAGCGCGCGGAAGCTAGGGGACTCACCGGGGAGCGTCAAGGAACGGGCCGACAGCAAGGCTAATGCAACTTCAACGCGCAGAACTCATCGAACGCGCCGCCAAAGAGTTTCTTCACGTCACGCTGGATTTCTTCGCGGCTCGGCACCCAGCCGGTGGCGGCGAGGTCGCCATACTTCTCCACCAGCACACGGCTGATGACCTGGCGCGAGTGCGTCCACTTGTAGATCAGTTGATCCAGCACGCGCGCGTCGGAGTGCTGCGGCGTGAAGCTGAGGCCGAGGAGTTCGAGGCGCATCCGCGTCATCTCATCAATGAGGCTCGGGTTGTTCAGGAACCACCAGCAGCCGAAGATGTGCAGGTTGCGGAATTTCCGCGCCAGCACGCACAGCTCGTGCTGGTTCTCGCGCGCGAGCACGGTGGCGATGAATTTGGTGTCAGGAAATTGCGCGCAGAGATTTTGCAGCGCGCCGAGATCGGTGAGGCCGAGGCCGTCGCCCGCGAGGCGCAGCTCGGGGTTCACCTGCCGCCGCACGCCGGGCATGACGGCGAAGGGCAGCCCGAACTCGCGGCAGTGCGGCACCACGGCCTTCTCGATCAACTGGGCGCATTCGGTGTTCGCTGGAAAGGCAAAGTCAGGACTGAGCGAGACCATGACGAAGCGCGGGTTCATGCGCTCGGTCCAGGTGCGGAGGAAGCGGCGCACTTCGCTGAAGGTGTGCGCGGTCAAATCTTCGCTCACGTTGTAGCCCCAGCGGGAGAGCTGCCCAGCGGTGGACTGCCACGAGAGCAACAGCGGATCAATGCGCAGCCCGGCGGTGAAACGCGGGTCGCGCGCGAAGCCGTGGTCCCAGACCGGACGCTCGTCGTCGTCGAACGGCGAGTTGGTCATGCAGATGGAACGGACGTTCGCCAGTTCCATGCAGTGCGTGGTGTAGTCCTCGACTTCCCATTCGGAGAACCACGCGCGCACCACGTTCAGGTCGCGCTTGCGGACATCGAGACCGAGTTTGTTTAGCGTGGTGATCACGCCCCGGCAGGATTCCGAGACGGGCGAATTCTTGAGGAACAGTTGCTCCCAAATCAGATCCGCCTGTCGCGCCTTGGGCAGCGCCCAGAATTTCTCGAACGGCAAATCCAAGTAGCGAAACGATTCTGAGACGAGGTAGTGATACGTGAGCAACTCATCAACACCCCAGAGCAGCAGCTTCCCAAACGCCGGATCGTAGAGATGCGTGTGAATGTCCGAGACCGGCGTGCGCGCCACGGCCTCTTCGACGGCGGCGGCCACCTGATCGCACACCAGCTCCGTAGCGATGGGATTCATGATGGGCGGACGCTAACGAAGCAGGCGGGGATAAGCACCTGCTTTTTGGAGTTTGCCGTCACTTTACTGCTGCCCTCGTCGGTGACGACGTAAGGAGTCTCCAACTGTTCTGCGGAAAACTCAATTAGAGACTCGTCACCTCGTCTCCTACGCAGACGGGAATGGCCGTCGCACGAGCACCGCCGCCACTCACCCCTTCGCCGCGTAGTACGCATCCACCTTCGCCGCCACGTCGCGGTAGCCGATGTCCGCCTCGTAGATTTGTTTGAAGTGCTCGATGGCCTCGTCCGGCTTGTTCATCTTCTCGAAGATGCAGCCCAGTTCGTAGAGCATCTCCTTCTTCTCGTCATCGAAGTTCAGCTTCTCCTTCAGCGCCTCCTGGATTTTGCGCGCCGCCAGATCGTTCATGCCGCGCTTCGCGAAGCAGCGGCCCAGATACATGATGGCCGAGAGCCGTCGTTGCGGATTGTTCTGCGCCTTTTGAAATTCCTGGATGGCCTCGCTGATTTTGCCCGCCTGGAAATAAAGCTGCCCGAGGTCGTAGCGAATCTGCAAATCCGTCGGATACTTCTCCGCGCGCTGGCGCACGGCGTCGAGTTGGAAGAGCGCGCGCTGCGCGTCCAGTTCCGCCACGCGCTGATCGTAATCCACCGCGCCCGTGTCGAGCTGGCTCCGCAGATGATCAAACTTCTTCAACTGCGTGTCCGCGATCACTTTCTCCAGCGACGGATCGGTCCCGCCTTCCGTAGCCCGGATTCGCTCGAAGTATTCCAGAGCGCGGTCGAAGTCCTTCTTCTGCGCGTAGGTCTCGGCAATGTTCCGCAGCAGCTTCACGTTGTTCGGCTCCGCTTTCAGCCGCGCCTCGTACTGCTGGATCAAGTCCAGCGCCACGTCGTCGGACTTCACGATGCGGCTGGCCTGTTCGAGCTGCGCCGCCTCCGCTTTGTCTTTCAGCAGGTCGCGATACGAGCCGCCCGCTTCCGCGACTTCCTCGTAGCCGCCCTCGTTCAGCGAGTGGCGCGCGGTCACGTACTTCATGAGCTGCAACATCTCCGGATCTTTCGTACGCACGCGCAACTGCTCGTTGTAAACCTTCACCGCCTCCTCGTTCTGCCCGGCCCGCGTGAGAGCGTCGCCGAGTTCCATCGCGATCTCGCGGTCCTTGGGATTGTTCTTGTAGAGAATTTGCAGCGAGAGAATCGCCGTCTTGAACAGGCCCGCCTCCAGCGCCGCGTCCGCCAGCAGCTTGTGCGCGCCCGTGCTCATCGGG
>JANOAY010000278.1:0-16728 GCA_031411375.1 Pedosphaera sp.
GTGCGTGGCGTGCTCGGCGTCCATGCGCACGCCGGGATACGCCTGGCCCCGCTGGCCGCGCCAGCGCGACGTGAGCGAGCCGCAGCCGGTCAGCAACAGCAGCGCGGCGACGAGAGCGAGATTCAGCGTTGTCTTCATGCGAACGCATTGAACCAGAGGGCCGGGGCGGCGACAAGCGGCGAGGCGAGGGGGATTTCTGCGAAGGGTGGAGTCCGCAAAAGCACGGCTCGGACGGATGATTCCCCGTGCCAAACTTCCGCCGGGCGGCACGCCTGCCACCGCTTCGCGTGAGAAACGCGCCGGCTGGAAGCCGGCGCTCCGAGGACGACGGGCTTACACGGCCAGCAAGGCGGACTCGGCCGGTTTGGCCGGAGCCTTCGGAGAATTTTCTTCCGCCTTCGTTTCCACGGGCAGGGCCAGACGCTTGCGAATGATGAAGGTGAGCGCCTTGAGCGTGATTTCCGCCGGCAGGCAGGGCTTGGCGATGAAATCGTTGCCGCCGCTCAACGCCGCCTGCTCGCGGGCCGCGTCGTCGCCGAGACCGGTGATGAAGATGACCGGCGTGTGCGGGTTCAGTTCCGTCTTCCGAATTTGCGCGCAGAGGGCGAAGCCATCCAGACCCGGCATCCGCACGTCGGTGAAGATTACGTCATAGGCTTTTTCACGCGCGAGGACGAGCGCGGCGATGCCGTCCTCGGCGCTGTCCGGCTGATCGAAGGCGAGTTGCAACGCGCTGGTGATGGCCCGGCGCGCGAGCGGCTCGTCATCCACAACCAACATGCGGACGCGCGAAGCATCCGCTGATTGTTGTTCCACGCCGGGACGGCAGACTTCGTGAAGCAAACGCAGCGCGCTGGCCACGGTGTGAAGCGTGGAGGGGTTGGCCTGCTGCGGCTTCTCGTAGAGTTTTTTCGCGAGACGTTCGAGGTTCAAGCTGAGGAGCGCGGCGAGCTGGAAGCCGGCCTTCTCCGCGTCGGCCACGAAGGCGTGCGTCTGCACGTAGAAAACGCCCAGGGGTTCCTTCGCGTCGCCCTGCGCCGTGGCGCGCGTCACTTCGTCGAGACTGTTTTCCAAGGACAGCAGCGCGGTCCCGGCGCGTTCGGCAAAAGGCTGATTCGAGTCGGGTGCGGTCTCGGCCTTTTTCGGCTTGGGCCGGGGCGCACTGGCCGTGGTCGTGGTCGTGCGGTTCGCTCCGAGGCTCGAAGTGATCGCCGCGCGAATGGCGGCGGGCGCGGGCGAGACGATGGGCTGGGGCAAATTCGCCGATTGCTGCGTCTCGAGACGCTTGCGCATCGAGGCCATCAGCGCCTTCACGGTCAGCTCGAAGACGAGGAACGGCTTGGCCATCAGGTCGCTGCCGCCGGTCAGCGTGGATTGCGCACGCGTATGGAAATCCGACTGGATGGTCACGAAGACAATCGGCGTCTCCGCGTTCACCGCCGTCTCATGAATCTTCTTGCAGGCGGTCAGGCCGTCCATCTCCGGCATCTGGATGTCCATGAAGATGACGTCGTACGGTTTGACGGAGGCGAGCGCGAGCGCCTGCGCGCCGTCCGTCGCCGTCTCGGACGCGAGGCCGGCCTTCTGCAAAGCGAAGACCACGGCGCGCAGGCACAACGGATCATCATCCACGGCGAGCACTTGGAGCGGCGGATCAATGATGAGGTTCGGGCGCACGCCGGGCACGCAGAGGGATTGCAGCAAATCGGTGGCGGCGGTGATGGTGCGGAGCGTGGAAGGCGTGGCGTCCTTGGGTTTGTCGGCCACGCGCTGCGCGAGCAGTTCCAGGGCGGAACTCAACTGCCACACGGGGCGCATCTCCCAGAAGTTCGTCCGCTCCTTGAGCGCGGTGAAATGCTTCGGCAGCCCCGCGAGGAGCGCGCGCCACTCCGCATCGTCGCCGGAGCGGCCCAGTTCGCGGAGCGCGGTGCGGATGTTGTTGAGGTATTCGGGCGCACTCTCCAAAAATTCCTGCACCGGATCTTTCCTGGGCTCGGCCGGGAGCGTTTCTCCCAACCCGTCGGTCGGTGCGTCCTGATTGTTGGGCGCGGGCGTTGCCGGGGGCGGGGTGAACCACTCGGGCATTTTGAAACTGGCCACCTCCGTCCCGTCACTTAAATAGCCGCCGTTCAGCGCGCGAATTTCCGCCTCGCGTTTGTGCCGCACCATCACGACTGCCGTGAGCGCGCTGATGAACAAGAATTGCAGGGACAATAAAATGTAATTGCCCTTTCCCTTCCAAATGGAGGGCGGGGGTGGAGGCGGAGCCGGCTCCGCCCGTGCCGCGAGCACGACCGGGTTCATGGCTTCACCCGCCTCAACGATTTCCGCCACGCTGTTGCGGATTTCTTCCTTTTCCTTCTCGCGCTGCTGCTGCTCCTTGATTTGCTCCCGTTGCTGTTTCTCGTGCAGTTCGTGCCAGTATTCGGTTTCCGCGCTGAAGCTCCGTTTCATGGCCCGGGTGGCGGCTTGGTTTGCCACCAACCCGCCGCTCCACAGGATCAGGAGGAGAACGGCCATTCTGAAAAAGCGAATCCACCGGGAGTTGACGGGGAAATTCCTCTCGAAAATGCCGGTGGCTAAGTGGCCTCCAGCCGGTAATCCAAGTGGTCGCACCACGCGGCACGCGGCGGCACTTCGGTGGGCTCTCACAGTTCCTCCCACGAGATAATCGTGAAGGGAGGTCCCTTGCCGGATAAGGATTCATCCTGATGAATGCCCATGTTGCCGCTGCAATCAAAAGAGTTTGCCGTAATCGCGCCGTAAATGTCCGAATTGCCATTCATTTTGACATCGGCTTGGGGTGCATAAATGACGCTCGTCAACGACGCGCCGCCGCTGAATGTTAGCTCCTTGCAAGTCGGCAATCCCCAGATTTTGCAACTGCTGGCGGTAAGCGCGCCGTTTTGGATGCCATTACCACCAAATTTGGCTGACACGTTTGGCCCGCTGGTCCGACCGATGAAAATCTCCAGGCTGTTGCCAGGCGTAATGACAATCTCACCGCTGGTGAGCGCCACATCTCCCTGAATCCAAAGGCGGGCCTTGCCTGCCACGACAAAGCCTTGCTTCAATTTGCCACTAAACAAGTAGTCACCATTCACCAGAACCTGACTGGCGGGTATGGCATTGGGAGCGGCAAAGACGGGTTCGCTGACATCCGGAATCGCAAGGTTAAAGTCGTTTCGCACATGGTTGGGCTGGAGCCCCGAAGTCGTGCTGTTCCAAGCGCCGTCACCCACGGTGCCGGTCACGGTGCCGCCCGGTCCCGTCGTAGCAAAACCCCAAATTTCGCCCGAGCCGGTGCTGATGGCCGGAACCGCACTGGACAGGGTGGCCACGCCCGCACGGTCGTTTCGTTTCAGCGGATCATATTGTCCGCCAGTACTGTAGTTCGGATCAGTAGAATCAAAACTATCTATATTGGCTGAACCACTAATGTTGATCGTTTGTTTGGCGATTATCGCGTAAGCCGGCGGGTTTTCCTTGGTCATCACCAAGACTGTCCGACGGGTGAAATTGGTCTGTCCCGGAATGCGTCCGAACCCCACCGACACAATCGTCGGAGGCTTCGCCGTCCGGATCGTGGTGTAGAAGTAGCCGTCCGCCACCGTCCCCGGCGTGTTCGTGAAGTAACGCGTCTTGACGCAATTGCTGCCTGACATGGTCCAGCCGTTGGTGGCGAAGTTTCTTGGACGTGTGCCCAGGTGCGCCATGGCTTCCTCAATCCCCGCCTCGGCGATGGGTATGGCCGAGCACCAAGTCATGGAACGCGCGGTGAAAAAATGGTGCCGCTGGACCACGGTCAACAACGCCGCGACCACCACGGTCACCAGACCGAGAATGATCACCGTGGTAAAAAGCACCGTGCCACCTTCGCTGTTTTGTTGGATTCTCACAATTACTTGCTCCGAATAACCACCTTGGAACTGACTGAGTTTTCCACGTTCTGTTTGTTCCCCGTCAGTTTTCGGGCGCAGGTCCATTGCATTTGCACGACCTTCGCCGTGTTTGTGTCGGTCGCGGCAAACATCAGGTCGCTTCCGGGGGTGGGAGTGCGTTGAAACACCCTGAACTCAAAGGAACTGCACCCGGTCAGAATGGTTTTCTGCTCCGCGCCTTTGGTTTGCTGGAGGGTCTGGCTGACGCTGTCATAGGAAAGGGTGACCTGCTGCCTGCGCGGATCGAGCAGGATCAGCCGGCCGGTGGAGAAACTCTGGACGGCCACGGCATTGCGAATTTCCCGGCTCACGCTTTCCAAAGCGTTTTTGCTGGTCATGGCCATCTCCGCGTAATTCAAAAGCCCCGCGCAGGTCATGCTCGCGAACCCCCACAGCACGCATGCCGCCCCCAGCACCACCAGGCCGATCGACATGGCCACCATGTACTCGATCAGCGTGAAAGCGGCGGTGCTACGCGCCCTAAGGATTGACGTACGATTGAATACCATAAGTGGTGACAAAGGTGCTCATGCTCCGGTTTTGCGCGCGGCCAGCGGGGGAAACCCACGCGACGTTGACCGTGACCTGCACCAGGTTTGACCGATAAGTTTCAGCGACCGGGTTCTTCAACAAAACCACCCGCCCGGTGTAGTAAGCCGGACTGTTGGTTCGTGCGGGATCGTTTCCCACCGTGAAATTCGTCAGGATAAATCCGTTTGAGTTGATCTGGTCCCAGTTGTACAGGCGAATTGTGTCCAGCTTCTCGCTCATAATTTGGTTCACCGTTTGATTCTCCTGGGAGTCCCGGAGCCAGGAGGTGGAGGTGGCGAGGGCCGCATACAAGGCCACGACCATCACACCCACGATCAGCATCGCGAAAAGCACCTCGACCATGCTGAAGGCGGCGCACCGGTGCCAAAAAAGCCCCGCACGCCTGCCCTTATTTCCAAAATCCTTTGGGAAGCAGTCCATTAAACAATGCATCGGCACCCGGCGCGGCCTGCTTGAATTCTAAGGGCGATTCCATCCCTGAAGAGGAAGACCGCCTTTTGTGGGGGTGGGAGGAGATGTGTGGGAAATATTTCCATGGCGACACTCCCCGTCCGGAACTCCTCCCCCAAGTATTTTTCTCCCGCCCTTAATCACCGTCCCGCTTCTGCCGAAAAGTCCAAGGTGACTGTCACAGAACTCGAATCCATCCGCCGGGCTTCCGCCCAGGCGTCCCTTCCTCTCAGCGCGGAGGAAATGCTCGGCCACGGACCCGCGCCCGCCGTCCTGCTCGTCGAGGATGAGCCGCAGATCGCCGCCGCCATTTGCAGCGGCCTGCCGGGTTACGACATCACCGCCGTGGGCGACGGCATCGAGGCGCTGGAGAAAATTCACGACCGCATCTTCGACGTGGTGCTGCTCGATCTGCGCCTGCCCCGCATGGACGGCCTGGCGGTGCTGCGCGCGTTCAAGGCCTCCGCCGAGGTTGCGCACATTCCCGTGGTCGTGCTCACGGCGCACGGCGCGATTGAGGAAAAAATCCGGGCCTTTGATCTGGGCGCGCATGATTTTATCACCAAGCCCTTCATTCTCTCCGAGCTGAAGGCGCGCATCCTTGCGGCGGCGCGG
Source organism: Pedosphaera sp. (assembly GCA_031411375.1). GTDB lineage: Bacteria > Verrucomicrobiota > Verrucomicrobiia > Limisphaerales > SIBH01 > JANNGC01. The sequence goes on from JANOAY010000278.1 coordinate 5,559, forward strand.
CAGAAGCGCGCGCATGATTCGCTCACGGAACGCGCGCGGGAATTCAGCCTGGCCCGCGCGGCGGCGGAACGCGCGGCGGAGCGCAAGTCCGAGTTCGTCGCCAACATGAGCCACGAGATTCGCACGCCCATGAACGGCGTCATCGCCATGACCGGCCTGCTCCTCGGCACCGGACTGACGGCGGAACAGCGCGATTACGTCGAGACCATCCGCGCCAGCGGCGAGGCGCTGCTCACGATCATCAACGACATCCTGAACATTTCCAAAATCCAGTCCGGCAAGATGGAGCTGGAGCAGCGCGCGTTCTCGCTCGCGGCCTGCGTGGAAGGGGCCATGGATGTGCTCGCGCCCAAGGCGGCGGAGAAGCGCCTCGAACTCGCCTATGAAATCGCGCCCGAAGTCGGCGACGCGGTGACGGGCGACGAGTCGCGCGTGCGTCAGGTCATCATCAATCTGTTGAGCAACGCGGTGAAGTTCACCGACGCGGGCGAAGTCATCATCACCATCAGGCCGGCGGCGGCGCACGGGCCGGGTCCGAACGCCAGCACGGAAATGCTCCGGCGCGGCGCGGAGCCGCGCGCACAGGCGCAGTTCATCGAGTGCGCGGTGCGGGACACCGGCCTCGGCATCGCGCCGGAGAAGTTGGAAAAAATGTTTCTGCCCTTCGTGCAGGCGGGCAGTTCCACCGAGCGCGAATACGGCGGCACCGGCCTCGGCCTCGCCATCAGCAAAGGACTCGTCGAACTGATGGGCGGAAGCCTGCGCGCGGAAAGCGCGCCGGGCCAGGGTTCCACATTCTTCTTCACGCTGCCGCTGCCCGTCACGCCGGACGCTGGCCCAGCGGCTCCGCTCGCCAGACTTTTTTCCGAAAAGCGTCTGCTCATCGCCATGCAGAACGACACGGTCGGCGGCATTATCGAGCGCGCCGCGGTGCGCTGGGGCGCGGCCTGCACGCGGCCCCGCGACACCGTCTCCGTCGTGAAGGAGTTGAGCGGGCGCACGTTCTCCGCCGCGCTGCTCGATACCAGCATCGCGGCCAATCCCGCCGTAGCCGAGACGCTGGCGCTCGCGAAAATTCCGCATCTCGTCATCACGCCGCTGGGCGCGGCGGAAAGCGCGACCGCTGTGTCCGCGCTCCGGCGCGTGGTCAGTTCGCCCGTGAAGCCCGCGCCGTTGCAAGCGGCGCTGATCGAACTCTTCGAGCGTCGCGTACCGCAGAGCGCGAACGCGGCGGCGGTCGCTCCGTCCGCGCCCGTGAAAAAAAACGGCGGACTCGCGCTGCGAATGCCGCTGAAAATTCTCATCACCGACGACAACGTCATCAACCAGAAGGTCGCCACGCGGCTGCTTCAGCAGTTCGGCTACGAGCCGGGCGTGGCCTCGAACGGCGCGGAGTCCATCGCCGCGCTGGAGAAAATTTCTTACGACGTGGTCTTCATGGACGTGCAGATGCCGGGCATTGACGGGCTGGAGGCCACGCGGCGGATCCGCGAAACCGAGCGGACGACGGGCCGCCCGCGCGCGCGCATAATCGCCATGACCGCGAACGCCATGATGGGCGACCGCGAGAAATGTCTGAACGCGGGCATGGATGATTACCTCGCGAAGCCCGTGCGAACCGAGGCGCTGGAAGCGGCCCTGCTCAAGTGCGGCCCGCCGTCTTCTTCCGCGTCCGCTGCCTCAGTCGCCGCGCCCGCACCCGCGCCGACGGTGAGCGATGCAGACCTGATCGACTTCCAGCAACTGGTCGAGTTTTCCGGCGGCTCGCGCACCACGCTGATGGAAATCACGGACATGTATTTGAACCAGACCGGCGAGCAGTTGAAGGAGCTGGTGCGCCAACAGCGCGACGCCGCCGCCGTGGTGCGGATCGCGCACAGCGCGGCGGGCGCGTCCGCCGTCTGCGGCATCATTTCGATGGCCACGCTTTTGCGCCGGGCCGAGCAGCTCGGGCTGGGCGGATCGCTCGCGGCGTTGCCCCCAGTGCTCAGTCAGTTGCAGGCCACTTACGAGCGCGTGAAGGTGGTCCTGCTTAACTCCCGCCAGAATCTGCCGCTGTCGTAACCAAGAATTTTTATGAAGAAGGTTTTGATTATCGAAGATGACCCGGTGGTCGCCCACGTCTATCGCTCGCGCCTGGAGAAGGAGGGCTTCGAGGTGGATGTCTCGCCCGACGGGCAGGCCGGCTACTACCGGCTTTACGAGATGAAGCCGGACGCGCTGCTGCTGGACCTGATGCTGCCGAAGCTGAACGGCATCGCGCTGTTGAAAAAAATTCGCGCCGTGCGCGAGTTCGAGAAGCTGCCCGTGATCGTTTTCACGAACGCCTACGTGGCGAACATGATTCACGAGGCGTTCACCGCCGGGGCCACGGCCGTGTACAACAAGTCCAGCGTCACGCCGCGTCAGATCATTGACGTGCTCCACACGTCCGCCGGCCACGGCGTCGCGGACTCCGGCAGCAGCGCCGGCATCCTCACCGGCCATTCCTCGTTCGCGAACGGCAAGGAGGACGCCGCATTTCAGAAAGATTTGATGAGCAGCTTCCTGAACGGAACCGCTGCCGCCGTGAGCGAGATGCGCAAGCCGCTCCAGGAAATCAGCAAGACCGTGGACGCCGCCCGGACTCCGCACATCGAAGCGTTGTATCGCAAGGTCCGCGCCTTCGCCTCCAACGCCGGCGTGGCGGGCGTGCCGTCGCTCGCCAAAATGGGAGCGGCCACCGAGGCGCTGGTCAAGGAACTGCTCGACAAGCCCAAGTCCGTGACGCCCTCGACGCTCCGCACCACCGCGCACGCGCTGGACTTTTTCAACGAGTTGGCCAAGCCCGGCCTGCCGGCCGACTTCTCGGAGAATCCGCCCATTGAAATATTGATCGTGGATGACGAGGTGCTCTCGCGCCGCGCCATTGTGTACGCCCTGGAGAAGGCGTTCATGAAAGTCACCGCCGTGGAGGACGGCGAAGCCGCGATGGCCAAAGCCCGCCTGACGAAGTTTGATCTCGCCTTTCTGGACGTTCACATGCCCACGCTCGACGGCTTCCAACTGTGCGACCTGCTCCGCTCCGAAGGGCCGAACAAGAGCACGCCCGTCATCTTCGTGACCAGCACGGCGGACTTCCAGGTGCGCGCCCAGTCCACGTTGCGCGGCGCGAGCGACGTCATCGCCAAGCCCTTCATGTTCATCGAACTGTCGGTCAAGGCGCTGACCTTCGCCCTGCGCCACCGCATCGAGACGCAGAAGGCTTATGTGGCCACGGTGGCCTCGACCTCCTCGACGACTACGCCGCCCGGCGCGCGCACCTGCCCGGTCGAGGAGGAAAACGCGAAGGCGCTGCTGTGAGGCGGAACCGTGGTGCGCGGTGGAAAATGATTTGATGGAAACGAACCTTGATCACGGGTCGTGGGCCAGTGCGTCGCGCGGGAAATATATTTTCCGCGCGTCCGGCTGTTGTCTCATCGCGCACGCATGAAAACCGTCCGCCAGCCTGAAACCAACCCGCTCCGCGCCAATGCCGCCGAGTTTGCTCCCGCCCCTTCGATTGAAGTGGTGGCGCGTGACCGCCTGCAAGGACTCTGCGTCGGACTCGCGTTCGTGCTGATGGTCGTGGCGTTCGGGCATCTGATGAATCCTGAAGCCTGGAATTTCCGCAGTCCGCTCTCAATGCTGCACGACATTCCGTGGAGCCGCATTCCGGCGTGGACGCTCGCCAGTTGCTCGGCATTTTTCCTGCTCGTCATGCGGCTGCTGCTGCCGCGCCTGCCGTTGCGCTGGGCCTTTCCGCTCGGCGAATTCACCTGCGCCGTCCTGGTGCTGAACGCGCTGGGCTGGTTCACGCTCGGCATCTCGCCGGAGAAAACCGTGCCGCTCGCCTTCACCGTGCTGGGCGCGGGCTTCCTCCTCTTCACCACGCGCTCGCTGGTCACGGTGATCGCCATCGCGGTGGCCGGCTGGATATGGGTGGCCCGTGAGGCGGGTTTCACAAGCGGCTGGCTCTACTTCGGCGGCGTGCTGGCGGCGGCCTGCATCGTCTCCGTGCTTTTTCAACGGCTGCAAGTTCAGACCATCAAGCAGATGCTCCGCTCCGGGCCTGCGCCCGAATCTGCGCCCGCGGCGGCGACCTCGCCCGGCAAGGCCGAGGAGCAGGACGAGCATTTCCGCAGTTGGTACGAGGCCACGTTTGAAGGCATCGCCATTCACGAGCGCGGCATCATTCTCGAAACGAATCAGGCGCTGGCCACGCTCCTCAACTGCGAGCACACCGCACTGCCGAAGCAAAACCTCCTCGACTGGTTCACGCGCGCCTCGCGCAACGTCATCGAGGAAAGCATCCTGCTCGGCAACTTCCGCCCCTTTGAAGCCGTGGCCTTGCGGCCGGACAAATCGGAGCTGCACGTCGAGCTGTTCACCAAGCGCATCACCTACGCCGGGCGCGAGGTCATGGTCACGGCCTTCCGCGACATCACCGAGCGCCAGCGCGCCGCCGCCGCGTTGAACGCCGAGCAGTTGCGCCTCCAGCAACAGTACCGCCGCCAGCTCGCGCTCGCGAAACTCGCCGTGAGCACCGGCGAATCCACCGAGGTCGCGCGCGTGCTCGACTGCATCGTGGAGACCGCCGCCAACGTGCTGCCCTTGCGTGGCGGCGCCTGCGTGCTGGTGAACGAGAACGAGCAGTTCGCCGTGGCCGCCTCGCACTTGCGTGTGCTGCCCTCCGGCTTCGAGGCCGTCACCCAGCTCGCGCGCGTCAGCGAGTGGATTCGCGAAAACCGCGAGACCTTTGTCGCCTCCGATGTCACACGCGAAGACCCTTTCGCCATCAACGAGCCGGTGGAATTCATCAGCGCCTACGTGGGCCTGCCGCTGCTCGATGGCGACAAGCTGCTCGGCATCCTCTTCGCGCTGGAGACTGAGGAACCGCGTCCGTTCAAGGCGGATGAAATGGATTTTCTGAACGAGCTGGCGGGTCGCGCCACCGTGGCCATCGCCAAGTCGCGCCTCTACGGCCAGCTCGGCGAAGCCAACCGCGTCCTGCAAAAGCAAAGCGCGCTGCTCCTCATCCAGAACGAACAGCTCGCCCAGGCCAAGGAAGCCGCCGAAATGGCCAGCGACGCGAAGTCCGAATTTCTCGCCAAGGTCAGTCACGAGTTGCGCACTCCGATGAACGGCGTCATCGGCATGACCGATTATCTCCTCACCACCAGCCTCAACACCGACCAGCGTGAAAGCGCCGACGCCTTGCGCTCCAGCGCCGAGCGGCTGATGACCCAGATCGATCACATCCTTGATTTCTCGCGTCTTGAACAAGGAGCCTTCGCTCCCGTCAGCGTGCGCTTCGACGTGCGCGAACTCGCGCAGGAAATGATCAGGAAGGGCGAGGCGCTGCTCGACGGCAAACCAGTGAACCTCCGCCTCACCCTGGCGGACGATCTGCCCGTGCGCGTGCGGGGCGACCGCTCGGCGCTGCGCCGCGCGTTGTGGAACGTGTTCGAGAACGCGATCCGTTTCACAAGCCACGGCGAAGTTTCTCTGGACGTGGCGGGCGAATCCTCCGGCTCCGGCCCGGAAAAAACGGTGTTTACCGTGCGCGACACCGGGCGCGGCATCTCCTCTCAGGAGCAGGTGCGGCTGTTCGATCCGTTCGCGCAGATGGAAAATTCGCTGGCCCGTTCGCACGAAGGACTTGGCCTCGGCCTCTCCACCGCCAAGCGCCTCATCGAGCAGATGGACGGACACATCACCGTGGAAAGTGCGACGGACAAAGGATCGCTCTTCAAGATTTGCGTCCCGCTCGAAGCTGTGGAAAGCCACGCGGCGGAGACCGCCCTGACGTAACTGGAGCGCCGAGCATTGCTCGGCCTGGGACTATCCTTTCGAGCCGAGCGATGCTCGGCGCTCCAAAAAACTTACAGCTTGTCCACCGCGTCCTTCATCTCCGCCAGATGCTTGTCCGCAGAGGGCGAGTCGGTGACGTGCGCAATCTTGCCGTCCTTGCCGATGAGGAAGCTGACGCGCCGCGACATCGGACGGCCCGCCATCGCCGCGCCGTAGGCTTCGGTCAGCTTGCCATCCACGTCCGTGAGCAGCGGAAACGTGAGCGCGTGATCAGCGATGAACTTCTTGTGGCTCGCGGCGTCATCGCGGCTCGCGCCGAGCACGGCCACGCCCTTCTTCTTCAAGTCATCAATGCGGTCACGCAATCCGCACGCCTCCTTGGTGCAGCCGGGCGTGTTGTCCTTCGGGTAAAAATACAGCAGCACCGCCTGCTTCCCGGCGAAGTCCGAGAGCTTCACCGTCTTGCCGTCCTGATCCTTGGCCTCGAAAGCCGGAGCCTTGTCGCCCGCCTTGGGCGTCTCCGCCGCGCGGGTCACGATGAGTGATGCGGCCAGAATGCTGAGAGTGAGAATGCGAGTCAGTTTCATAAATTTTTCAGTCAGAGTTTTGTGAATCAGTGAACGGGTCTGACGGGGAGGAACCTTTTTTTGTTCACCACCCGCCCGCATCCGCTCACAGCCACGGGCGAATCTTGTCCTGATATTTGTTGTAGATGAAACCCAGCGCCAGCAGCACCACGCCGAGCGCGATGAAACTCAGGATGCGGTAAATCTGTTCCAGCTTCCAGACATCGGAGAGAAACACCCGCCCGACGGCGCACGCGAGAATGCCCAGGCCGAGCCAGCGGTGCATCCGCTCGCGCAGCGCGAAGCCCGCCGCGAAGAGCAGCGCGGCCAGCCCAGCCCAACTCACCGTGAGCAGAAAGTGCGCGCCGGAAGTCATCACCACCCAGCGCGAAACGAACAGCCACAGCGCAACGCCCGCCACGAGAATGATTGCCGAATCCGTATGCGACGGCAGCGCCAAGCGTTCGGGCTGATGCCGCACCGCCTGTTGCGCGGCCAGCACGGCGAGCAGCGCCAGCGCGTTGGGCCAATAAATGCCGGTGGTGCCTGCGATGCCCTGGGCAAACCACACTACAAATCCCACGACGAGAAACAATCCGCTGAACACCAGCGCCTCGCCATTCTTCAACCACCCGGCGAGCGCCAGCAGCCCCAGCCCGGCGGCGCACAAGACCCAGAAATAATTCCGCGCCGGCACATACGAGTAAATCCACCAGAGCGACATGACGAACGAAACGCCGCGATAGAACGTGCTGACTTGCAGGAGCGGCCGGCGCACGTCTTCGCGGGTGTCGCGGCGCGCGAGCCATGCGGTCGTGGCGGCGCCGAGCGCAAGCCACGTCACCAAGGGAACGAGCGCGTAGGCCCACGGTGGTTTGCCGGTGGCGAATTCGGATAGAAGCCCAATGGAACTGGCGATCAGGAACACTTGCGCGCACGCGGCCAGCGCCCAGGCTCGCGTGGCTACGCCGTAAATCGTGACACCGACTGCGAGTGCGCAGAGGAACGCCAGCCACGCGGCGGGCGCGAAGTCCGGCTTGAACCAGAAGAAGATCACGCCCACCAGCGCGAGTGCGTAAATGATTTGCAGCACATTCCGCACGTCGGCACGGACGGCCAACGGTTTCTGTCGTTGCCACCAATGACTCAACGCCAGTGTCCCGGCGACCAGTGTGGCTGGCACCACCCAACTCGGGCGCTCCGGACGCAGCGCGAATTGGAAAAACCAGTAGCCTTGTGCCGCCACCGCGAGGGCCTGGGAGAAGATCGGCAGCTCAGGAATTCGCAGCGCATAAAACGCCGCCGTCAGCACCACCGCTTCGATCATCCACACCACGGCCCGCCATTGCTCCGGCACGGCGTGCCACGTCACCACGCCACAAATCCCCACGGCCAGCGCGACGAAGTAGCTGACGCCGGGGCGCGCGACGGAGGCCGTTGGCACCGCTTCGTGGCGTTGCTCCCACCAAGCGTTGAACAGAAACGCCCCGCCGATAGCGGCTCCGAGTCCGATGTCTGCGCGGCTCGGCGTCATCAACATTAAAACCCACCCGGCACTCAGCGCCGCCGTGATGTAGCCACCGGCACGCACGAAGAGATTCTTCTGCTGATGCCCGAGCACGGTGAGGATGACGCTCTCCGCCGCGAGGATGAGCGCGAGCTTCAGCCCGGCGAAGTGAGCGATGAGTCCGACGGTGATGAGCGTCAGTCCTTGCACGAGGTAGGTGTTCTTGATCGCCGGCTCATCCGCGATAAACCGCCGCGCCAGCAACGATGCCACGAGCTGCACAACGCCAAACCCGAGCGCGAACTGCCAGAAGTGTCCGTGCGAGACACGCATCATCGAGAGCAGTACGAGTCCGAAGAACGCGCCGTTGTTCAGGCTGGCGAAGAGCGCGCGATTGGCATTCACCAGTTTCGAGCCACGCGAGAAGAACACGGCGGCGGTGAAGAACAGCCAGTAGCCGCCGAGGAAAAAGTTGGCGCGCATCAACTCGTCCGCCCGCGCATCCCAGCCCCATTCGCCATGATGAAAACGCCAGAAGGCAAACCCGCCGTAGGTCGCAATCACGCTGATGAAGGAGAGCGTCGTCCAGCGGTTGCGCACGAGGAAGAACACTGCCGCCGCCGTGAGCACGAGGTTCGAGCCGAGCGTGAAGAATCCGACATCCGTAATCGCCGACGTGTAGTAGGCCAGCCCCACGGCGAAGAGCGCGAACACCTCGGACTTGCGCCGGTCGGCTAGCCACACGGTGACACCGGCCCACGCCAGCAGCAGCAGCGCATCCACATCGGGACTGGCGATGACGCGCAGGACTTCCACGTAATGCGCCGCGTAGGTTGTGAAATAGACCGCCGCGAGTCCGCCCGCAAACAGCACCTGACCGTAGTTGCGCAGCGATTCCTTCTCGCACTTGCGTTGCAGCCAGCCGCCAACTCCGAGCAGCGCCGCGCTCGCCGTGTAGAGCAGCGCGACCTTTCCGCCCGCGCCAATTTTCCCGACGTAATTTTTGTACGCGTAGGTGCCGAGGAAAACCAAACCCGTAAGCAGCATCACGATGCCAACGCGCACCAGCCAGTAGGTGCCGAGCTTCATCTCGAAAGTCTCGCGCGGCTGCGGACTCGGCATGGAGGGCGGGATGAAGGCGGGCGCGGACGCGGCGGCGACAGGTTCGGGCGCAGCTTCCGTGCTCTGCGCGGTCACGAATGGAATCACCGGCGGCAAGGGCGGCGGGACGCTGGCCGGTTCTGCGGGCTGCGATTCAACCGCGTCGGATGGAGCGAACGCGACGTTTTCGAGCGGCGCAATTTCCAGCGGGTGGATCTCCGGCGCGGACGTGGCCGGATCGTGCAGGCGCGAAGCCAGCCGCTCGATGTCCGTGCCGAGGTTCGCCAGTTGCATTTGCAACGCCTCCTGCCGGCGTTTCAACCGCTCCAGTTCCGCGTACTCTTGTTCGTTCATGACTGCTCCGAATTGCCGCGCACCGTAGCCACTCGGCGGCGGCGTGGGCAGTTGATATTTTTGGGCAGGACATTGGCTTTATGAATCGGCACCCGTACGGCGCGCGCCTTGACGCTCCATTTCCCGGCTGCGAGTTTCGCGGCGGTCAAAAGGGCAACGGACATTTTCTCGCAAGTCGCCTCAGCTCCCGCCGCGCAGGCCCTCCTCCGGCGCGTGGAGTCGGGAGACGTGCTGTCGCTCGAGGGGATCAGCGCGGCGGCGCAGCCCTTCGTGGTGGCGTTGCTGCGGGAGAAATTTCCTGGGCGCGCCATCGTTGCCGTCACCGCTGGATTGAAGGCACAAGAGAATTTTCATCAAGACTTGGCGACGTGGTTCAAAGTTAAGAGTTCAAAGTTCAGAGTTCAAAGCTCCCCATTGTTCTTCCCCGCCTGGGATATTCTCCCGCACGAGTCGAAGCTGCCACATGTGGATGTGATCAGCGAACGGCTCGAAACGCTCGTCGCGCTGGGGTCGGCGTTCAGAGTTCAAGGTTCAAAGTTCAAAGTTCAGAGTTCCGCCCCCGCTCCGCTCGTTGTCGCCAACATCGTCGCGCTCATGCAGCGCACGTTCCCCGCCGGAGCCATCGCCGGGCGCACGCGCGCGCTGAAACGCGGCGACTCGATTAACCCGCTTGATCTCGTCGAGTGGCTGGAGGATCAGGGCTACGAGCCGGAGGCACTGGTTAACGGGAAAGGCGAGATCGCGTTGCGCGGGGGCATCCTCGATATTTTTCCGCCGACCTGTCTGTGGCCGGTGCGCGTGGAGTTTTTTGGCGACGAGATTGATTCGCTCCGCGAGTTTGATCCGGTTTCGCAGCTTTCCAAAGAGACCATCGAGAGCGTGATGATTTCTCCGGCGGGCGAGTTGGGGATTTTGAAGCGCACGCTGGCGGAGGAGTCCAAAGTCCAAAGTCCAAAGTCTAAGGTCGAGGGAACAGCGCTGGCCTCGCTGCTCGACTATCTCCCGACAGACGCGCTCGTTGTGGTCTGCGAACCTGAGTTGGTGAATCAGGCGGCGACGGATTACGCCGCGCAAGTCCCGACAGGCGATCCGTTTTTCGTACCGTGGGAGGAACTGCAACGTGAGACGGCGGCGCGTGGACTGACGTGCGTGGAACTCGCCGACGGACTGGCCACGGATAGCGTGCTGCCGAACGCTGAAGAATCATCCGAGGGTGGCCTGTCGCAGGTCGATGGAATGTTTCAAAGCCTCGACGCCTTCCGTCCCATCACCGAGCGCGCGGCGGAGGTGCAGGTGGCGGAGGCGCAGCGGCGCGAATTCTTCATGCAACTGCACCGCTGGCTGCGGCAAGGTTTCGCTGTTCACGTCTTCTGCAACACGGCGGGCGAGCGACAGCGGTTCGAGGAAGTGTGGAAAGAGTTGGTGCCTGATGAAACCGCGCAACCTTCAACCTTCAACCTTCAACCTTCAACCCACTTAGGAACGCTCTCCCGCGGCTTCATCCACGAGGAAGCCAAACTCGTCGTCGTCACCGATGCGGAGATTTTCGGGCGCTACAAGGTGCAACGCCCGCGCCGGCTCAAGTCGCCGCACGCCGCCACTTCGCGCTCATTGCTCGACATTGATTTCACCGAGTTCGAGGAAGGCGACTACGTGGTCCACGTCCAGCACGGCATCGGAAGATTTCTTGGTCTGCAAATTTTTGATCAAGGCGCGGGGCTAAAGAAGACGGAGAAATCCCGCCGCACCAGCGGTCAGGAATGCCTCGCCATCGAATACGCGTCGAACGATCCCGCGCAGCCCGCGCCGA
>JANOAY010000279.1:0-1523 GCA_031411375.1 Pedosphaera sp.
GCCGAGCAATGCTCGGCGCTCCTGCAGTATCCAGAGCCCCGTTTGGAGTTTGGTGTTTGGTGTTTCTCTGATGTTTGGTGCTTGGTGTTTGGAACTTCGCACCCAGGCCGCCGATGCTACCGCCGAGATCAAGAATGCTACTTTCACCAGTGGCGAGGGCGGCGGGCGAATCATCATTGAGGCGACGCTGAAAGGAACGGCGGATGATCCGGCGAAAGTCATTTTCGCCAGCGCGGTCCAGCACTCGATGCGCGTGGAGTTGGACAAGATTACCCACGTCGCGCGCGTGCAAATCGAAGTTATCCAAGGCGAGCCGAAGGAGATTCCGCTCGTGCTCTCGGGCGAAGGCGAAGTGAAGCAGGTCACGGGCGAAGGCTTGCTCGACTGGAGCGTGCGCCGTCAGGCCGATGGCAGCCGGTCGCTGGTGTTGCGTCCGAAGAAGGCCGAGCGCGCGCAGACGAATCTCGTCGTCATGGTCGTGGCGGAGACGGAACTGGACGCGCTGCCGAAATCGCTCACGCCGCTCACGCTGAGTTCCGCGCCCGCCGCGCTGTCGCATGGCTACGTGCGCATCGACTCCGACCCGGCCGTGAGCGTGAAGGCGGTGAATCCCACCGGAGTCATCGCGTTGGAGGCGAAGTATCTGCCGGAAACCTTGCGAGAGGCGGCGAAGGCGAGCGACGAAGAGCCGCTGGCGTTCCGTTTCCAGGGCGCGGGTTACACGTTGCCGCTGCAAATCACGACGGGCGATCCCGAGGCGCGGCGCGTGACGCTGGCCAACTTCAAACTCTCGACGCAAATCAGCGACGAGTCGGCGGCGTTCACACTGACGGCAATCGCACGGGTGAAAAATCCGAAAGGCGGCTCGGTGGAACTGCTCTCGGGCGGCGCGGCGTTGACGGATTTTGAAAAGCATCCCAAGTGGCGGATGAAGTTCGAGGATGGCCGCTTCATTGCGGTGTTCGATGAGGCGGGTGAGTATCCGATTCGTTTGCGCTTCAACGCCTCGGTGCGCCACGCGGACACCTGGAACAGCATCGACTTGCGGGTGGCGGCGAGCGCGTTGCAGCCTCTCACACTGCAAGGTCTGCCGGCGGACACACAGTTTCGTTTCGCGAACGGCGCGAAGCCTGAGCGTAAGGGATCGGAGTTCGTCACGTTTCTTCCCGCCGACGGCAGAGTGCAACTTTCTTGGAAAACCTCGCGGCCCGAGAGCGAGGGCAAGCTGTTCTACTCGGCGGAAATGCTCGCGCAGATTTCCGTCGCGCCCGGATTGATGCGGCAGTTCGCGCTCGTCGAGGGCCGCGTGATGCAGGGCGAACTCACGCGCCTCGTTCTGTTGCTGACCGGCGACGGTGAAGTGACGCGCGTGCTGGGCGAGCAGGTGTTGAAGTGGGATTTCGAGCCGGTGCCGAATTCGCGCGACCGACGTTTGGTCGTCCTCTTCAACCAGCCGCAGAAGGACGCCTTCGCCGTGCAAGTGCAGATGCAGACGCCGCTCTCCGCCTTCCCGGCCGCGTTCG
>JANOAY010000280.1:0-8116 GCA_031411375.1 Pedosphaera sp.
TCCGGCGCGGGCGGGAGCTGGGGCGAGCGACCGTAGTAGTGCGCCTGCGCCGCGCGCACGGCGGGGGTGAAGGTGGTGGCCAGGTATTTGAGCGCCATGCCGCGAACGTGCCGGAGGGCTGGGGTGGGCGCAAGCCGAGGCGAGCAGCCGCATCCGGTGGGGCGAGACTCCGTCAAGCCGTCGAACGAGCGGAGCGAGGCGAGCCACCCGAGCATCACCCGGGGGATTGTTCAGGGTTCGACGGAATCTCACCCCACCGGCGTTTTATTTCACCAAGTCATGCCCGGCGCGCGCGGAGCGACGACGCCCTACCGACCAAACTGGGCCGCCCTTTAGCCCTGCCGTCTCGACAGATTCGGAGTGATTGTCGTTATTTTAGGCGTGTTTTCCTATTATCTGACACTTGGCCATGAACGGCTTACAAGTGATGAGGGGTCTGTCTGACACGCTTAAATCTCTGTCGTCCAAGAACTTTTGCGGAGCAGTTGCCGCTGCCGTCCGGGCTGGCATTGCCGTTGCTAAAAGCCGTCCATGAGTTCCAACAAGCAAAGCCTTTATTGGCAACTCCGAGAGGAGGTGAATAGCAATGGCAAATCCTAAAATTATCGGTGACCACCTTGAAGCGGTCATCGCTGGATGGGAAGAACACGCGGCGGATGCGTCGTTCAGCGGTCTGACGCTCGCGCAATTCAAGACGAAGGTGAAACCTTCGCTGGATGCCCGCGCGGCGGTGGAAGACCTGAACCGTCAACTGGACGGCGCTCGCGTGGATCGCAAGAACGCGGACGTGACGAGCGTGGAAGTGGCCGCGAACGTGGTGAACTCGGTGAAGGGTGACACGAACTTCGGCGAGAACAGTGCGCTCTACGCGTCGTTTGGTTACATCCGCAAGGACGACCGCAAGAGCGGTCTGACCCGCATCGCGAACAATGTCATCTCCGCTCCGGCGGACTTGAAAATCGCGGCGTAAGCCCCCCTGCAAGATCAGAGGCCGGGCCAGGTTAAACTGGTCCGGCCTTCTGGTTACATAGGGCAATTGTGTCGGGGAGATTTCAGCGGAGCGCGGCATTTCAACTCGCACATCCAATTACGTCGGAACCCTGCGAATACTGTTCTCCATCTCACGCGGCTGCGGGTTAAAAACCCGCGCTCCTTCAGGGCGAGAGCACGCGGTAGAAGCGCATTGGGAAATTCGTGCCGCCGAAGTCGAGGAATTGATACACGCCCGCGCCGTCCGCCGTGTTCGTGAGAATGGGCTGCCAAGGGATCGGCACGTTCAAATCTGCCGTGGCTTCGAGGACGTAAGGCACGCCTGGAAGGCCCACGCCACTGAGCACCGGCACGCCGTTACTGAACGCGAGCGGCGAAATCGTCGAGGGCGGTGCGCCGACGACGCGCGTGAGTGTCACGTCGTTACCGTCGCCGCCGGTGTAGCTGATCTGGTAAGTGACCGCGCCGCTCGTGAGCAACGCGCCGGAGGGCAGGGCGTTGAACGTGCCGATCACCGGATCGGCTCCGTCGTTGTTGATGAGAATGAAACTTGCGCCGGTGTCGGGATTAAAACCGTTCGTCACCACCAAACTCGAACCAGTGAGCGTGACGCTGCCGATGGCATCGAGTTGATCGTAGTCCGTACCCGCGACCAAGCCATTCACCCGCGCGCGCAGCGTCGCCCCCGGTGCGAGCGTGACGCTGGAGGAGCGCAACACGCCGGGCATGTCACGCGAGCCGGGAGCCACCGAGCAGCCCGCGCAAGTCGTCGCGGAAATCTGCCCCACCGTGCCGGTGCCGCCGAGAATGCCGGTGTTCGTGAGCGTGAAGAACATGGCGGAATGATCCTCGTTCACAAACACCCGCGCGCCGCCCCCGACGCGGAACGGCCCGGTAAAACTCGCGGGACTGTTCAGCACGAGCGAGCCGAGGCCGAGCGTCTGCCAACCGCCGCCGGAGAGCGTTCCGTTCACCAGCAGTGTGCCGGAGTTCAAAGTGTCGAACGCCGTCTGCGTTCCGGCGAGCGTAACCGATCCGTTCCAGTTGTTCGTGACGCCGAGCACGACATCCACACGCCCGGCCATGATGATCGGTTCATTAATTGCGCCGCCGTTGGGCAGGCCCATCGAGAGGCGTCCGGCGGTGCCCACAAAAGTTCCCGCGAGCGTCGAGCCGAGCGCGCCGGGGGATTGCACTTCGAGAGTGCCGGAGTTGGCCGTGACCGTGCCGTTGAAATCATTCGTGCCGGACAGCGCCAGCGTGCCGCTGGAATTTCCCGACAGTCCGCCGCCGCCCGTCACGCGCGCGGTGAAGGAAAGCCCGCCCGCGCCGACGTGCGTGAGCGTGGCAAAACTCAGATCGACCGGCCCGCGCACGATGAGTTGCGCGCCTGGGTGTCCGATGTTCCAGAGTTGGTTGTTCTCCAGCGTGACGGGGACGTGGAGGTTGATGACGCCCGTCGTGTTCGTCGCGGTCAGGGAGTTGATCAGGCGCATCGAGTTTCCCGCCGCCACGGTGATGCTGTAGGCGCGGCCCAGCAGCAGCGTGTTGTAGGCGATGTTGGTTCCTGCGTCGAAGAGCGGCGCTTTCGCCACCGTGCCGGGCAGCACCACGTCGTCGCCTTGCTGCGGTGAAATATCGCCGGCCCAGTTCAGCGGGTTGCTCCACAAGCTGTCCGCACCGCCGCCGTCCCAGATGCGTGTGATCAAAGTCGGCACCGCGATGCGCGTCAGCACCACGTCGTTGCCCGTGCCGCCCTGATACGTGAGCCGTGTGACGACGGGGCCGTTCGTGATCATGGAACCTTCCGGCAGACCTGCGAACGTTCCGCCGATGGGATTGAGACCTTGGTTGTCAATCAGCGTGAACGCCTCTCCGAACGCGGGCGTGTACCCGAAGCTCAGACGCAGCACGCAGCCGTTCAAACCCACGTTGCCCACCACCGCGATCTGATCGTATCCGCTGCCAGGCGTGGAACCGTTGAGTTCGAAAAAGTTCGTCACGTTCGCGCTGTTGGTCAGGCCACCGACGAACGTGATTCTTCCCGGACTCGTGCCCGGACTGAGCGTGCCGCCGGACAACACCGCGCGCGCCGTCGTGCCGGTGCCGCCGAGAATGGAACTGGCCCCGATGACCTCGACCGCGCTGAAAAGTTGCGAGCCGTTGATGAGGAGCGTTCCGGCCTCCAGCGAGGTGACGTTGGTGTGCAAGTTGGCTCCGTTCAACACGAGGCGGCCCGCGCCCACCTTAACCAGGCTGCCGCCGGTGAGCGGGCCGTTCAGCCGCACTTCGCCGGCCTGCGGATTGAAGCGCACGGAGCCGGACTGCGCGCCGAGCGTGATCGGCCCGGAGAGCGTGCTGGTGCCGCTGATGAACTGCATGGTGACGGCGCTGGCGTTCAGTCCGTTCAGCACGAACGGCTCATCCACGGTGACGCCGGAATTGAACTGCATGATGGTGCCCGCGCCGATGGTGGTCGCGCCGGCCGCGCTGCCGAAGACGTTCGAGCTGTTGATGGACACGCTGCTGCCACGGAATTCCATCGGGCCGGTCAGTGTGTTGGTGCCGGACAGCGTGACTGCGCCGCCGCCCACTTTGGTCAGGCCGCCGCTGCCGGAAAGTTGTCCGCTTAAATTCAGCAAGCCTTCGACGCCCCACGTCAGCGTGTGCGCGCCGAGATTGATGCCGTTGTTGACCGTGAGCGTGGTGCCGGCGGCGATGAAGTTCGACTGGCTGCCGTTGAGCAGCACCGGGAGGTTCAACGTCGGCCCGCCGCCGTTCGTCGCGAAGAGTCCCGCGTTCAAGGTCACGCCGGCCGCGCCCAGAATGTAGCCGTCCGCGATGGTCAGGGAGTTGAAGCCGAAGAAGGCGGGGAAATCGTTCGTGTTGTTTTTGCGCGCGGCGACGGAGGGGAAAATCAAGTCGTCGCCTTCGAGCGGCGCGACATCGCCGACCCAGTTCGTGCGGTTGCTCCACGCGGCATTCGCGCCGCCGCCGTCCCAGACGCGCGTCACGCCGCTCGCGGCCAGCACTCGAGTGAGGGTCACGTCGTTGCCGTCACCACCCACGTAGCTGATGCGAAAGGTCGCAGCGTTGGTCGTGAAGGTCGCGGCCTCGGGCAGCCCGTTGAAAGTGCCGGTGATGGCGTCCGCACCGTCATTCGCGATCAGCGTGAACGACGAACCGATGAGCGGCGTGAAACCAAACGCGAGCGTGAGTGAGACGCCGGAGAGACTGACCGAGCCGTTCACGTTCAACTGATCATATTGCGTGCCGGGGTTCGTGCCATTGAGTTCGAGCAACAGCGTGGAGGGCGCGAAGAAAGAAATGTCGCCGGAGGTCAGCACGCCGGGACTCGCGCCAGGATTAAGCGTGCCGCCGTTCGCCACGCTGGCCTGACCGACCACGCCCGTGCCGCCGAGGGTGCTGCCGACGGTGGCGTTGAGATTGCCGCCCGTGCTGCGTCCGTCCACGCGCAGCGTCGAGCTTTGCACCGTGGTTTCGCCAGCGCAGTCGTTCGTGCCGGAGAGCAAGAACGTGCCGCCGCCTTGGAACAGCGGAGCGCCCGCGCCCGTCAGCCGTCCGCTCAGGATCAACTGCCGTCCGGGGGACGCGTTGAAGGAAGTGAAGGTGTTCGGCAGTTGCACCTCGCCGGAAATTCCGCAGTCCGCCGTGATGGAAACCTGGCCGACGATGATGATCGAACTTTCCAACAACGTGTCGTTCAACGTCAGGAGCAGCGTCGTTCCCGTGCCGACAAATGTTCCGCCGCCCGCCGCGCCCAGCGCCGAGGCGTGGCCCGCGCCGAGGTTGCCGTTCAGCAGTTGCACTGCGCCGTCGAAGCTGTTGTTGCCGCTCAAGGTCAGTCCGCCCGGGCAGCTTTTGATCACGCCGCCTGCGCCGGAGATGGGGCCGCCGACCGCCGCAGAGATGTTCGAGCCGCCGCCGAAAGTCAGATCGCCGTTCAGCGCAATGTCGCCGCTAAAAGTGAACGACTGCGCGGACAGCGCGAACGTCTGCGGTCCGGCCAGCACCAGCGGCAGGCTCACGATCACCGCGTCGGCGGTGTTGGTGGCGAGGATGCCGTTGAGCAAACCGAGGGCGTTGCCGCGCAACTGTGTGCCGACGCCGCCCGAGCCGTTGCGGAAAATGATCTGCTCGACGACGAAGCCCGACGGCAGATCGTTCGTGGTCAGGAAATCTCCCGCGCCCAGCGAGGTCGGAAAAATAATCGTGTCGCCTGGCGCGGGCGTCACGTCGCCCGCCCAGTTCGTGGGGTTGCTCCAGAAATTGTTCACGCCGCCGCCGTCCCACACGCGCGTCACGCCGGTGGGCAGGATGGCGGCCGTGGTCAGCGTCACGTCGTTGCCGTCGCCGCCGGTGTAGCTGAGTCGCTGCACGGCGGTCCCGTTGGTCAGGAGCACGCCTTCGGGCCGGAGGTTGAACGTGCCGCTCACCTCGTCCGCGCCGTCGTTGTTGATGAGGATGAACTTGTCGCCCGGCACGGTCGCGAAGTTGTTCGACACGTCGAGAAACGCGGAGGAGCCAATCCGCACGGTGCCGCGCACGTTCAACTGATCGTAGCCCGTGCCCGCCGTGGTGCCGTTCAGCTCCACGACGAAGTGCGTGTTGGTCATCGCCACGTTGCTACAGGTCAAAAGGCCGGGACTCGGGCCGGGCGCGAGGCGCGCGAGGTTGATCGAACTGATGTTCCCGACCGTGCCGCTGCCGCCGAGCACGGCCAGCGTGCCGCTGCTTTGGAGGGAGACGTGGTTGGACGGTTGCGCGCCGTTCACCAGCACGGTGCCGGCTTGAATCAACGTGCGTTCGAGCGTGCCGGCCCCTTGCAACGCCAGCGTGCCGGGACTGGTCTTGACGAGGCCCGCGCCCGGAGCGCCGGAGAGCACGTCGCCGGTGAATTCGAGGCGGCTCGTAAGCACCTGGATTTCAAAGACCGCGTTCGTGGAGCTGACCGTCAGCGGCCCCTGGTTGGTCACGGAGAGGTTCGGTAGTTGCACTGTGCCGAGCACGGTAAGCGGTTCCGTCATGTTGAAAGTCGTGCCAATGGCGTTGAGCTCCAGCGTGGTGCCCGTCCCCACGGTGGTGCCGCCCGCCGGACTGCCGAGCGCGAAAGCCGAGCGCGCGCTGATTCTTCCCTGGTTGATGCTGACCGGGCCGGTGAAGGAGTTGCTGCCGAACAGGCTCAGGTTTCCCGCGCCGGTTTTCACCAGGCTGCCCGGGCCGCTCAAGTGCGCGCCCGGCTGCCAGTTCACGGAGCCAGTGTTGGAAACGGTCAGGCTGCCCGCCGGCAGGACCACATCTTGTTCCACGGAAAGCCCCGCTCCGCCGGTCTGGCTGAAGGTCTGCGACTGAAACAGCGTGAGCCGCAAGTTCACGCGGGCGGATTGCAGCGCGGTGCTCGCGCTCAGGCCGTTGAGCAGCACCAGCGCGTTCGCGCCCGAGAGCGAATAGCCGCCTTCATCAATGGTGATCGAACCCGCGACGCGCCCGGCGGCGAAGTCGTTCACGTTCGTCCGTTGCAACGCGCCTTCGGGGAAGACGAGATCGTCGCCCAGCCCTGGCACGACGTCGCCCGCCCAGTTGGTCGGGTTCGACCACAGGCTGTTCGCGCCTTCGCCGTCCCACATGCGCGTGACGCCGCTGGCGGTGAAGCCCACGACGGTGAGCGTCACGTCGTTGCCGTTGCCGCCCACGTAGCTGATGCGGAACTGGATGTTGTCCACCGTCTGCGTGGCGCCTTCGGACAGGCCGCTGAAGTTGCTGGGCAAGGCCGCCCCGCCGGTGTTCGTGACGATGACAAACGAGTCGCCGAGCAGCGGGCTGTAACCGGTCACCACTTGCAAGGCCGGCGGGAAGCCGAGGAAGGCGGCCGGAATCTTGAACTGATCGTGGCTCACGCCCGGCACCGTCCCGTTGAGGTGAAACAGCACCGTCGCGCCCGCCCCAAAGGACGGGGAACCGACGGTGGTGAACACACCTACGCCGGTGCCGCCGGGACTGAGCGTGCCGGAGCAGGAGAAGGCTGCGACCGAGCCGGTGCCGGAGAGCATCGCGCCGTTCGAGACGGCCAGGCCGCCAATGTAGGCTCCGTCCATTTGCAGTTCGCCCGCCTGCACGTTGAGCTGCGTCAGCGAGGCCGCGCCGCTGATCTTCAAAGTGCCGCCGTTAGTCTTGTTCAGCACGGAACCCGCGCCCCCGGTGAGGGTGTTGCTGAATTGCAGCGTGCCGCTCGCCGCCACGGTGAGCGTGAAGTTTGTGAAGCTGACGTTGCTCGCGAGGGTCAGCGTGTTGCCGCTGGCGATTTCCCACGTCTGGTTCGTGCGCAGCACCACGCGCGCGGCAATGGTGTTCGTCGCGCCGATAGGCCCGCCGTTGGTCAGGCCGTTGGTCAGCGCGAGGAAGGGCGAGCGCAGGACGTAATTTGAACCGGCGATGGTGATGGAATGGTAGTTCGTCGCGCCGCCCGGAGAATTGGTCACGAACGTCTGCGCCACGCCGTGGGGGAAGAGCAGGGCGTCGCCATTGGTCGGGCGGAAGGCGGGCGTCCAGTTCGCGGCGTTCGTCCAGAGGCCATTGGCGCTGCCGTCCCAGGTGAGCGCCGCCGCGCGCGCCGCGCCGGGATGGAGGGTCAGCAAAACGAGCAGGGGGAGCAAGCCGGGGAGGCAACCGAGTTTGATTTTCATAAACGCGCCGGTGGCGCCACCGCCAGCCTGACTCGAACTATCGGGGCGTGACCGTGGCAGTTTCACCCGGCAGAGGCGAGTGATTTTCCCGAAACGACGGAGGCCGAAATGCGACAAAAGCGTGGGCGTTCGTACCCATGCCGCCTTGCGGGCTGGCTTTCCCGCCCACCGCCGTTAGCCTCGCGTCATGTTGGAATCCGACGAGGTGCAATGCCCCTTCTGCGGCCAGACGTTTGAGCTGGCGGTGGACACGAGCGTGCCGTCGCAGAGTTTCGTGACGGACTGTGAGGTATGCTGCCGTCCGTTCGAGGTGGTGGCGGAATGCGAGGCGGGGGAAATTTTGTCGTTGGATGTGCGGGGCAGTTGAACAACGTGCTGCCGGTTTGCAACCGGCAGGTGCGGCTCGCGCAAGGCCATGACCA
>JANOAY010000281.1:0-2461 GCA_031411375.1 Pedosphaera sp.
GTCGCGAAACTCGATCCATTGCACCGGGCGCGCTTGCACGCGGAATTCCTTCACGCGCGCCAGCGGCAGGCCGATGAACTCGCAGGTCAGCACGGACGTTTTATCCGCCGGCGTGCTGGTGCCCAGTTGCTCGGGATGCTCCACGCCGTTCGTGTCCACGGCGATGACGCGGGTCTTCCAGTCGCGGCCTTCTTTCGCCAGCAAGACGGTGAGATGCGCCGCGCCGTTGTTCTCGCTCACGCGATGCACCTGCGCCTGGAAATTCGGCACGCCGGGCGGAGTCTTCAGCACGTTGCCGTTGCCATTGCGGTCGTGGGTGGAAACGGTTTTCCAAGCGGCCAGATCAAACCCGACGCGCATCGTGGCCTTGGTCGCCGTGGGCGGAAAGGTCGCGCGCACCGGGAGGGTGCCGAAAAAGCTTTTCACATTCCGCCACGATTTGCCGCCGCTGTTGAAAGCCCCGGACGAATCGAACTCGACATACGGCCCCTCCGCGCCGGTCGGTAGATCACGCCAGCGCAACACCAAATCCTTCTCGGCCCAGCCGTTGAAATCCAGACGGCCGCTGTCGGCGTGATCGTACTGCGCGTCGGGAACGGGCGTGCCGTTGGGCCGCCACCATCCGTTGGACGCGGAACCGGCGTCGGAGACGGCGAGCAGTTCCACGGTGCCGTGCGGGGTGAGTTGCGCCTGCGGCGTGCCGGTCGTGGGGTCGAGGACGGCGAGTTGGGCGCGCGCAGTTTTTGGAGCGGTCCATTCTTGGCGCACCACGGAGGCGATGGGCGTTCCATCTCGCGGCGACACCGCGAACGCCAAAAGAATGGCGCCCGCCAAAGCGGCCCATTCAATCCAAGGGCGCACCCATCCCTTCCGTTGAAAGAGCGCGACCACGTCCGCCCGAAGCAGCACATGGTTCGTCCACACGAACACCGCGAACCAAACAACACCGGCGGCCATCGCGCCCAGCAGGCCGGCGGGGCCGGTCAATGTCTGACCGAAGAATTTCACCTTGGTGAAGGACGAGAGGTGTAAATTTCCAGAAAACGCCATGACGCCCGCGAAGGCCGCCAGCACGAGCGGCAGCCACAGCATCAAAAGCGCGGTCGCCCGCCACTTCGGGCGCAACCGCATCAGGCCAATTCCGACGGGCAGGGCGAGCACGCCGAAGTTGAGGTTAATGTTTTGCGTGCGAAAACTGCTGCTCCCCACATCCCACGCCGCCAGACCGCCCGCCACCATGAACAAGGCCGCGACCACGACCAGCGATCTCGGGCGCGGCGGCGTCGTGGGAACGGGGCGCGGATTCTCTTCAATGCGTTGGGATTCAACGAGCGGTGCCGCCGACGCCGGAGTCGGAGTGCTGTTGATGTTCTCCACCTGCGTCTTCACTTCGCTCGCGTGCTGGTAGCGGCGGGCAGGATCGTTTTCCAGCGCGCGCAGCACCACGTCGTCGAGGCGCACGTCGAGCTGGAACTTGCGTGAAGGCGGGGAGAATTTTCCGATGGGCAAATCGCCGGTGAGCATTTCGTAGAGCACCACGCCGAGCGAATAAATGTCCGCGCGATGATCGACCGTGAGGGGTTTCTCGAACTGCTCGGGAGCCATGTAGTGCGGCGTGCCCATGACCTGCCCCTCGGCGGTGAGGCGCAACGCGTCGGTTTCCTGACCGAGAATTTTCGCGAGACCGAAATCGGCGATCTTCACGCGGCCCTTGCGGTCCAAGAGCACGTTCTCCGGCTTGATGTCGCGGTGGACCACGCCTTCGTCGTGGGCGTATTGGAGCGCGTCACAAATCTGCGGGATGATTTGCAGCGCCTCGCGCGGGGCGAGACGCCCGGCCTTTTCGAGCTGCCGCAAGTTCGCGCCATCCACGAACTCCATGATCAAGAAGTGCAGCCCGCCCTCACCGCCGACCTGCCCGAACTCAAAGACCGCCACGATGTTCGGATGATTCAACCGGGCCAGCGCGCGCGCCTCGCGGTTGAACCGTTCCTCGAAGTTCGCGCCGCCCGCGCCCTTCGCCGGCAGAACCTTCAGCGCCACCACGCGGTCGAGCGCGGGCTGCCGCGCCTGATAGACCGCGCCCATGCCGCCCGCGCCGAGCAGCGAGAGAATTTCCAACTGCGGAAACAGCCTGGCGATTTCCTCCAGCGACGGCGGCACGAAACGCCCGCCGCGCCCGCCGTCGCCCGACTCGGAGGCCGCGCCCTGCGCGAGCAGGCAGGCGGGGCAAAGGCCGGCCAGCGTTCCCGCCGGCATCGGCCTCCCGCAACTCGGGCATGGCGTCGCTTCAATCACGATGGTCTGCATAATTTCTATTCCTTCTTCACCCGCCTCAGAAGCGTTTTTCGGCAGGTGTTACTGGAAATGTTTTTCGCGGGCGTGGCAGGGCCGCGTTGCCGCGCGGCCTCGGCTTTGTCTTCAACCGGAAGTTCGGTGAAGGGGCGGAGAAAAATGATGG
>JANOAY010000282.1:0-4804 GCA_031411375.1 Pedosphaera sp.
AGCAACAAAACCAGTTCCGCCAAATCACCCCGCCCTGCCCTGCCCTCTGCCGCCGGGTGCGACGTGGATGAATTCACGCTCGCCTCGCGCCTCTCGTATTTCCTCTGGAGTTCGATGCCGGACGAACGGCTGTTCGCACTGGCGGAGAAAAATCTGCTCCGAATGAATTTGGAATCCGAAGTGCGCCGGATGCTCGGCGATGCCAAGTCGCGCGCGCTCGTGGAAAACTTCGCCGGGCAATGGTTGCAGATTCGCAACTTGGAACTGGTCACGCCGGACGACGGACTGTTCCCCAAGTTCAACGACGAACTCCGCCGCGCCATGCGCATTGAGACGGAAATGCTGTTCGCGAACGTCATGCAGACGGACGGCAGCATCCTGGAGTTTCTCGACGCGGATTACACTTACGTGAACGAATCACTGGCGAAGCTCTACGGCATCTCCGGCGTGAAGGGACGCGAGTTCGAGCGCGTGAGCCTGCGCGGCACGCCTCGGCGCGGCGTGCTGACCCACGCCAGCGTGCTCGCGCTCACGTCGAACCCCACGCGCACTTCGCCGGTGAAGCGCGGCAAGTGGGTGTTGGAAACTTTGTTGAACGCCCCGCCGCCACCGCCGCCGCCCGAGGTGCCGGAGTTGAAAGACGGCGCGGAACTCACCGGCACGCTGCGCCAGCGCATGGAGCAACACCGTGCCGACGCGCTCTGCGCTTCGTGCCACGCGCGCATGGACCCGATTGGTTTCGGCTTGGAAAATTTCGATGCCATCGGCGCGTGGCGTGAGAAGGATGGCAAGGAACCGGTGGACGCGAGCGGCGAACTGGCGACGGGCGAAAAGTTCCGCGATGCGTTGGGACTCACGAAAATTCTCGTGGAGCAGAAGAAGGAGCAGTTCGCGCGCGCTTTCGCCGACAAGCTGCTGACCTACGCCCTCGGTCGCGGCCTGGAGTACGCCGACAAATGCGCGCTGGATGAAATCACGCACGCGGCGGCGAAGGAGAACTACCGTTTCTCCGCCGTGGTGGTGGGCATCGTGAAGAGCGAGCCGTTTCAGAAGGAGCGGGTGGGGAGCCGCAAGTGAAGAAGATTGGCCAAGGTGTTTCAGGGAAGCTCGCCCTCACCCCCGAGGAGAGAGAAACGTCCTTCCGTTGCGCCGTAAAAAAGTCGGGGAGCCAAGCTTCCTTGCTTTGCCTCCGGCGCCTGCCTAGCGTTTCGCATCCCGGATGAAGTTTCGATGTGACAACATTTGGCGGCGTGGCGCGCGGGCGGCGAAGGTTTTCCTGATGCTCGCCGCGCTGGGAATATTTTTACCCGCGCTGAATGTGTCCGCCGCGCCGGAGTTTCGCCCGCTGGATCTCGCCGCATTTTTCAACCACACCAACTCCGCGCCGCTCCCGGAACAGATCACGCTGCGCGGCGTTCCCTTCAAACTCGGCGGCGCGGTGCGGGTCACAGGGTTGGACGGGGCGCGCCGTGGCGACTTCTGGCCGGATGCGGTGACGGGCCTGCCGGTGCGGGCGAAGGCGGCGCGGCTGCATCTGCTGCTTGGCGCGTTGCACGGCCCGCGCGAGGGCGAGCCGCTGGCGAACGTGGTGTTGCATTTCCAGAACGGCGAGTCGCGCGCGCTGCGGATCGCGTATGGCGTTCACACGCGGAACGTCTGGCTCGAACGCGAGGCGGAAGATTCCGAACTGGCCGATCCCAATGCACAGCTCGCGTGGCAGACCGATGTGGGCCGCTTCGCCGCACGCCTGCACCACGCGGTGTTCGACAATCCCCTGCCCTCCGAGGAAATCACGCGTCTCGATTTCGTCTCGCTCTTCGGCCGCGCCACGCCGATCTTGTTCGCGATCACGTTGCAGGATGACGCCACGCCGGCGCTGCGGCCGGTGGCGAAGAACAAAATTCTGGCGCGCGCCACGGAGTTGAATGACGCCGCCTATCGCCGTGAACTTACGGTGCGCGCGACTGACCTCGCAGGGCAGCCGCTGGCCAACGCCGCAACCACGTTCAGCATCGCGGACGGCTCCGCCAGTTTCTTCCTCGGTGAATCGCGCACAGACGCAGCCGGGCGCGCGACGTTTGCTTACCCGCCGCAGGACGCGGTGACGCTGACCGTGCGCGTCGAGCATCCAGGCTTCGCACCTGCGGCGGTCGCGCTCACACCGCGCAGTTCCGCGCCCTGGCCCGACCCGCTGGAGGTGCGGCTGGAGCGCGGGCGGACGATTGGCGGCACCGTGGTGGACACGGAGCAGGCGCCGGTCGTGGGCGCGGAGGTGCTGCCGTCCGCCGTCACGGCCACGGGGCCAAATGAATTCGCGCGCGAAGTTTTTTCCCGCGCGATCACCGGCTCGAACGGCCAGTGGTCGGCGCAAGTTTCCCCGGCGGCGCTGACGAATCTTTCGGTCTATGTCGCGCATCCCGATTTTCACCCGGCGTCCGCAGAGCCGAGGACGGCGGAACTCCTCGCGGGCCGCGCGCGTGTCGCGTTGCGTCCGCATGTGCGCCTCGCGGGGCGGGTGCTGGATGCAGCGGGCCGGCCGGTTTTGCAGGCCACGGTTTTTCTCCATCACCCGGACGAGGACACGCGCGCGAGTTCCGCCGTGGATTCAGAAGGGCGGTTCAAGTTCATCATCCAGGCCCCTTCGGACGAGGCCGCCGATCTGGTCGCCGTGAGCAGCAATCTCGCGCCGGTGCTGCTGACCACCCGGTTGAACCGCACCGCGCTGGCCCTGGATTTCCGGCTCGGGACCGGCCAGCCCTTCTCCATGCGCCTGACGGATGGCGACGACGCGCCGCTGGCCGGCCTCAACGTCACCCTGCAACGCTGGCAGCAATCCCAGGCGCTCCCGTGGAGCACGGTCACGGACGCGCAAGGCCGCTTCGCCTGGGCCCACGCGCCGACGGGCGCGGTGACGTGGCGCTTCGAGAAGCCCGGTTCGATCAATCACACGCACTCGATGACGCTGCCGCAGAAGGACGAGGCGAGCTTCATTTACCAACGTCCCATCCGCATCGCGGGCCGCGTGCTGGAGGCGGTTTCGCAGCGGCCTCTTGATTCCTTCCGCTACCGCGTCAGCTACAAGTACGCGAACGGCAGCGGATCGAGTTCCGGCACCGGACGGCGCGGCGCGTTCTCCACCGCGCTCAACACCTCGGGGAAGTACACGGAAGTCTCCGTGCTGATCGAAGCCACGGATTGCGAGCCGCTGAACGTGGTGCTGAAACCGCCCTACGGTCTGGCGACAAATGATTTCCTGATGCGGAAGGCGAAGCTCATGGAAGCAATGGTGGTGACGCGCGACGGCAGCCCCGTGCCACAGGCCGAGGTGGTGTTGCTCGGGAAAACCGCCAGCGCCTACATGGACGCGCCGGGGAAATTCCGTCGCACGTCCAGTTACTACGACGTGGCGCTGACGGATCAAAACGGGCGCGCCAGCCTCACGCCCAAGCTGGACGCCGACCTCGTGCTCGCCACACATCCGCGGCTCGGCTTCGGGCAGATTTCCACGAACGAGTTCCTGAACAGCGGGCGGCTCGTGCTGGAGCCGTGGGGTGTCGTGAAAGGTTCGCTGCGCGTGGGGGAACGAGTGGAACCGCAGCACTACGTCGCCATTCACACGCACCATGTTTACGACGGCGGCCCGCAGCGCAGCACGCCGTCGCTCTACATGTATTACCGTCTGCAGCCGGAGCCGGACGGAAGCTTCTTCTGCGACGCGGTGCCGCCCGGCGAGCGCATGGTGCAGTTGAGATATTTTACGCCAAACGAATCCGGCGTCATGCGTCTGAGCCACAACCAGCCCGTGACCGTGGAAGCGGGGAAAACCAATGTGGTGATGATTGGCGGCACCGGACGCACCGTGACCGGCCAGGTGGTGCTGGAAAGACTGCCGGACGTGAAGATTGACGGCCAGCGCGGCGAGTTTCTGCTGCGTCTGCGGCCCGGCGCGCAGCCTTCCGAGATTCCGCCGCCACTGACCGTTCCGCCGCGCGTCACGGCGGAGGAACGGCAGCGCCTGCTCGCCGCGCATCAGGCGAAGGTTCAGGAGAGCGCCCGCAACCGCGCGCGGGCGAGCCGCTTTCTCCAGCGCCAGTACGTTTTGCTCTTCGACGACAACAACCGCTTCACCGTGCCCAACGTACCGCCGGGCGATTATACGCTGTCCATCTCGCCCTACGACCCGCGCGCGCCGCGCAACACCACGCGCAATCTTGGCAACCTCACGCGCCCGGTGAAAATTCCCGAAGGCACCACGCCCTTCGACCTCGGCGCGACCGTGGTGGAGACGCGATGACGTTTCCTTGAAGCGCGGGTGACGAAACCCGCGCTCCTGGGTCTCAGACGCGCAGGAAAATTTTCCGCCGGTACAGAAACCCCGCGAGCGCCACCGCCAGCAGCAGCCCCACGCCCGCCGCCAGCAGATGCCCCGCGCCGGGCGTGAGCAGTTGATTGAAAAACTTCGCCACATCGCCGCCGACGAGGCGGTGCGCCAGCTTCTCGAAGCCCACGATGCTGTCCGCGAAGTAGAGCACGATGGCGTTCGCGCCAATCCAGATGAACGGCACCGCCCACTTTTGCTTTCCCCACACGTCTATCACCTGATGAAAGACGCCGAGCAGCAGCACGCTGTAGCCGCCCGCGACGAGCACGAATGAGGAGGTCCAAATCTTCTTCACCACGGGAAATTGAAATCCCCAGATGTAGCCGAGCAGCACGAGCATCACGCCGCCGCTGATCAGCCAGAGCGACTTGTGACGCGAGCAATCGCACGGACGCCGCAGCCACAGTCCCGACAGCACGCCGA
>JANOAY010000283.1:0-3043 GCA_031411375.1 Pedosphaera sp.
GAGATCGCCCATTCCCCCCAACTCACCGGACGAAAGTTCGCCGGCTCCGCCTGGCTGGCCAGTGTCCGGGAGGCGGACTTCCTTGAAGCCTCGCTGAATGACGACGCGCTCCGAGTGCTGGCCACCTGCCCCCGGCTGAGATCGCTGAAGGTGGAGCGCACGACCGTCACCGACGAGGGTGTGGCGGCCTTTGCGCAGGCGCGGCCGGAGTGCAGGATTCAGCGGTGAGACGGAGGGCGGCCTTCAGGCCGCTTCACCGTTCGCTGACCGGAGTCGTTGAAACAGTCCAGCCTGCCTAAATTTTTCATATTCACGCGGCCTTATGCCCGCGCTCCATCGCGTGAGCTTCGAAATAATTTCACTTTCCGTGAAACAACTCCGCCCCGCCTGCGAAAGAACTGAGTGAACGGAAATCTTTTGCCGCCAAACCCATGAAAACGATACGACTGCTGCTCGCCTGCGCCGCCCTCTCAACGCTTAACCTTCAACTCTCAACCGCCCACGCCCAGGGCACTGCCTTCACCTATCAGGGCGTGCTCAGTCAAAGCGGTGTGGCGGTGAATGGCTCCAACGATCTCACCTTCACGCTCTACAACGCCGTCAGCGCCGGGGCGACGGTGGGCACGAGCAATGTGGTGAACGATCTGGTCATGAGCAACGGCCTGTTCACGGTCACGCTCGACTTCGGGGCGGGCGCGTTCGATGGCACGGCGCGCTGGCTGCAGATCGCCGCGCGGCCCGGCGCGAGCACGGGCGCTTACACGAATCTCGCCCCGCGCACCCCCGTCACGCCCACGCCGTATGCGATGTTTGCGGGCGGGGCGGCGCTTTCCGGCACCTACGGCAGCGCGGTGACTTTCAACAACGCCGCCAACCAATTCAGCGGCATCGGCTCGAACCTGACCGCACTC
Organism: Pedosphaera sp.; assembly: GCA_031411375.1. Lineage (GTDB taxonomy): Bacteria > Verrucomicrobiota > Verrucomicrobiia > Limisphaerales > SIBH01 > JANNGC01. The sequence goes on from JANOAY010000283.1 coordinate 912, forward strand.
AACGCCTCTCAACTGACCAGCGGCACGGTGTCGGCGGCGGCCTTGGGCAATGCGTGGAAAACCACCGGTAACAGCAACACCACGCCGGGCACGCATTTTCTCGGCACCACGGACAACCAGCCGCTGGAGATCAAGGTGAACAACCAGCGTGGCCTCCGGCTGGAATACCAAAACAGTGTGTTCAGCGAATCGGTCAATGTCATCGGCGGTTACAGGAGCAATCAAGTGAGTGCCGGGATCGTAGGTGCCACCATTTCAGGCGGTGGAGCTTTGAATATTGGTGGCAGCGCACCAAACCGGGTGACGGGTGACTTTGGTACGGTGGGCGGGGGCTACCTGAATACGGCCAGTGGTCAATTCGCGTCCACGGTCGGTGGCGGCCAACAGAACACTGCCAGTGGCGACTATGCGACCGTGCCTGGCGGTTTTGCGAACACCGCGACGAACTACGCCTTCGCGGCGGGAAACCGCGCGAAGGCCATTCACCAGGGCGCTTTCGTGTGGGCGGATTCGCAGAATGCCAATTTCACTTCCACCGCGAACAACCAGTTTCTCATCCGCGCGTCGGGCGGCGTCGGCATCGGCACGAGCACGCCGAAACACAAACTGGATGTGGCTGGCAATATTTTCCTGGGAACAGCGTTCAACGGTCAGGACTTCACCGCACTCGGGGATACGCTGTATCTCGGGTCGCCGCGGAAATACCTCTCCTCGACCTTGGGCGCGCCAGTCGCCGGCACCACGGACTGGATAAACCTCATGTGTCATCCGTTTTCACAGGGGATCTTGTTTGGAACTGCTGGCCCGAGTGATGCGGATCCTCATTCAGCCCCGAATCCACTGATGGTGATCCAGTCCGGCGGCAACGTCGGCATCGGCACTTCGACACCAGCGCGCAAGCTGACGGTCAACGCTCCGGGCTATGGCATCGAACACACGGACGGAACGCACCGACTCTCGACCTACCTCGATGCCGGGGGCTGTTATTTGGGAACTGTCAGCACCGATCCGTTGCTATTCTACGTCAATGACGGCTTCCCCAGCATGATGGTGAACACGGACGGCAACGTCGGCATCGGCACGGTCAGCCCGACGACGACTTTGGACGTGCGGAGCGCCACCCCAGCGATCACGGTGGGGACTTCGGCCAACACAGACGGAGCACTCTACTTCGGCAACCCAGATCACGGCGTCAAGCGCGCCTACAACGGGATCAATGACGTGGGATTGTACACGACCGCGGCCAACGTTTATCTCTCGGCGAATGGAACGAACACCAGCCAGTTCATCTTGAAGAACAACGGCAACATCGGCATCGGCACGAACAGTCCGGCGACCAAGCTGCATCTGGTGGGCGCCAGTGACACGGAATTGAGCATTCAAAGCGCGGCCAACAACCGGCGCTGGACGCTGCAAGCCAGTGGGGGCACGGACGGCGTCGGGTTGGGCGGCGCCTTTCAAATCATTGACCGCACCGCCAGCGCCAGCCGGTTGAGAATTGAAACCAATGGCAACGTAACCATTCCGGCGGAGCTCACCACTACCGCCATCAACATCACGAGCGACCGCAACGCGAAGGAACAATTCAAGCCGGTGAACGCGCGTGAAGTGCTCGCCAAGGTCGCTCGCCTGCCCATCAGCGAGTGGCAATACAAGACGCAGTCCGACACGCGGCATATCGGCCCGATGGCGCAGGATTTTCGCGAAGCCTTTTCGCTCGGCCGCGACGAGAAGCACATCACCAGCGTGGATGCCGATGGCGTGGCGCTCGCGGCCATCCAGGGATTGAACGAGAAGTTTGAGGAGCAAACGCGCGAGAAGGACGGGCGCATTCAGGAGTTGGAAAAGACGGTGGCGGAGTTGAAAGAACTGGTGAACAAACTCGCCGCGCAGCGGAACGGAGGTGCGCGATGAATGGCCTGCGCCTCTTGCCCATCGCTGTGACGCTTCGTGATTGCCCGCAAGCCGGTGTGCTCGCCAACAATCCTGAAGGGATTGAATCCATCAGCCCAGGGTTGCGAGTCCGACGAGCTACCCTGGGGACAGGCGGCAATGATCTTCAACCCCAACGGGGTTGCATCATTTCGTTTCTGATGATGGTGCGCAGGGTGATGCAACCCTTTCAGGGTTGC
>JANOAY010000284.1:0-1561 GCA_031411375.1 Pedosphaera sp.
CCGCCGGCCGCGAACTCGATCAACACCATGAGCTTCTGGTACTGGGCCACCAACTCGGCCACGAACCTCTTCATGCGCATCCGCAACAGCGCCTTCCTGACCACGGCCACGAACAGCGGCGCCACCAACATCAACATCTTCTTCTCGCCCTCGAACTACGTGCCGCCGCAGCTCGTCAGCCCGGCCACGAACACGCTCTCGCCCGGCGTGGCGAACCCGCCCGCAACCAACCTCCCCGCGTTCCAGCCGCTCTGGATCAACGAGGTGCTGGCCGAGAACACCGCCGGCCTGCTCGATAGCTACGGCGACCGCGAGCCGTGGATCGAGATTTACAACACGAGCACGAACAGCGTTTCGCTCGAAGGTTTGTTCCTGTCGCCGACCTACACGAATCTGACGAACTGGGCTTTCCCGCCCGGCAGCAGCATCGGGCCGACGCAGTTCCTCGTCGTCTTCTGCGACGGTGAGCCGCTGGAGACCACGAACTCCGAGTATCACACCGGCTTCCGGCTCCCGGCCACGGGCGGCTCCGTGGCGCTTTCCCGCGCCTATACCAACGGGCCGCAGGTGCTCGACTACGTGAACTACGCCGGGCTGCACACCGACCGCAGCTATGGATCGTTCCCGGACGGCCAGCCCTTTGACCGCCAGGAATTTTTCTACGTCACGCCCGGCGGCACCAACAACGGACGCTCCGCGCCCATCACCATTTTCATCAACGAATGGCTGGCGCAGAACAGCAGCATCCTGGCCGATCCGGCGGACGCGCAATTCGAGGACTGGTTTGAACTCTACAACCCCACCACCAACGCCGTGGACCTCGCGGGCTACTACCTGACCGACGTGCTGACCAACAAGACCAAGTTCCTCATCACCACGAACATGGCGCACATCGTCCCCGCGCAGGGTTATCTGCTCGTGTGGGCGGACAATGAGGTGGCCCAGAACCTCAATGCCGGCGTGCCGCGCTCCGACCTGCACGTCAACTTCGCCCTCGCGCAGAGCGGCGAGGCGCTCGGCCTTTTCGCCGCCGACGGCACGCCGATTGACGCCGTGACCTTCGCGCAGCAGACGAACAACGTCAGCCAGGGCCGCTTCCCGGACGGCGCGGCGGGTATCTACTTCATGCCCGTCTCCGTCTCACCGCGCGCGGCCAACTCATTGCCCGGCACCGGCAACAACCCGCCCGTGCTCGCCGCCATCGGGCCGAAGGTCATTTATCTCGGCCAGACCCTCGCCTTCAACGCCACGGCCACGGACACGAACGTGCCCGCGCAAATCATCGGCTTCCTCCTCGACGCGCCCGTGCCGTCCGGGGCCACGATCCTGGCGGACGGCTCGTTCTTCTGGACGCCCGACGCCGTGGGGACCAACAACGTGACCGTGCGCGTCGTGGACAACGGCTCGCCGCAAATGAGCGACACCGAGACCTTCGTGGTCGAGGTGCTGGCCGCGCCCAGCTTCGCCAGCAGCGTGCGCGTGGGCGACCAGGTGGAACTCACCTGGGGCGCGCGCGCCGGGAAAACCTACGCCGTGGACTACAAGCTGGACCTGAGCGCGC
>JANOAY010000285.1:0-2351 GCA_031411375.1 Pedosphaera sp.
TCTCTGACTGTTCTGTGGAAAGCCCAGTGAGAGACTCGTCACCTCGTCTCCTACGCTGGAACAGGTGGTCGCCGCGCGACCCGTTCCACCAGATTTGCCCGCCTTCGTCACAAAATTTTCTCGCGGTTGTCACCGGAGCGGTCTAGGTTCCGCGCCGAACCCACGAACCAAACGTCTATGTGTACCAGGATTCTTTTTGTCGTGTTGGCACTTGCAGCTTCGATCACGTCGCTGCGGGCCGCTGACGACCTCATCATCACGGAATTTTCCGCCGCCAACACCGGGCCGCTGCTCGACGAGGACGGCAGCGCGGAGGACTGGATTGAAATCCACAATCCAAACACCAACGCCGTGAACCTCCTGGGCTGGTATCTCACGGACTTCGGGCCGAACATCATCAAGTGGCCCTTCCCAGCGACAAACATCGCGCCGAACGGCTACCTCATCGTCTTCGCGTCGAACAAGGACCGGCGCGTGGCCGGACGCCCGTTGCATACGAACTTCCGGTTGAGCGACACGGGCGAATACCTCGGACTCATCCGGCCGGACTTCACGGTGGCGAGCGAGTTCGCGCCAACCTTTCCGCTGCAAGTGGCGAACGTGAGCTACGGCCTGCCGGTCTTGCAGACGACGACGGTGCTGGTCGCGACGGGCGCGGCGACGCGCGTCTATATTCCGACGAACGACGTGCTGGCCTCGTCGTGGATCAATCCGGCGTTCGATGATTCGTCCTGGCTCGCGGCAGTGACGGGCGTGGGCTACGAGGCGGACACGGGGCTGCCTTTCACGCCGCAGGTCATCGCGAACTCGGTCACGGAGTTCACCGGCAAGCAGGGATCGAACAACTGGTATTACGGCTACTGGAACCGGGGCGCGGACGGCAACGGCTCGTACCAAGATTATGATCTGAGCTTCTTCCCGAATCTCGACGGGCCGTTCAGCGAGACGAATTTCTGGACCGGCTCGAACTGGACCTGGTTCGCGGGCCAGCCGCCGTTCACGCAAATCACCGCCGGCGGCGCGACGCCGAACGCGAGCAACGCGGTGCCGGGCCGCGCCGATCACGTCGCCATCCGCCGCTACATCAGCGAGCACAGCGGGCTGTTGAAGATCACCGGGCAGATCACGCACACGGGCGACTGGGCCTACGTGACGGCGACGGGCGTGGCGTTGAACAGCGCGATGTATGTGTATCTGACCGCGCCGGGCGACGGTTACATTGACGACATGAAGATCGTGGCGGGCAGCGTGCCGGAAGCCGGGCCGAATCTGCTGCCCAACGGCGATTTTGAAAGCGCGCTCACCGGCCCGTGGACGGTTTCGCCGAACCATTCGACCTCGCTCATCGTCACGAGCGTGAAGCGCAGCGGCAACGCCAGCCTTTACATCGCCGCAACCAACGGCGGCACCACGCAGGCCTCCTCGATTTTCCAGACCATCACGCCCGCGCTGGTCGTGAACGACACTTACACCCTGAGCTATTGGTACAAGCCCACGTCGAACAACACGCCGCTCGTGGTGCGCTTTTCGAGCAACTGGATCAACACCTCGCCCGCTGCGTGCGGCGATGGCGTGACCGGGCGCATCTTCGTGGACGGCAACCAGGTCTTCGCGCAGGACGCGCTGTTGAGCAGCCCGTCCTACTCGGTCACGGTGCCGGTCAACCTCGGCTCGCGCGTGGACTTCGCGCTCGACCCGCGCACGAATGATTTCTGCGACGGCGCTGGTTTCACCGCCGTGCTGGAGACCTCGAACCCCGGCGACATCGTGGTCGCCAATTCCGTGACCGACTGGTCCGCGAGCGGCACGCAGGGCGAGAACAGTTGGACCTACGGTTATTACAACCGCACCGCCGACGCGGGCGGCGTGTATGCGGCGGGCGATTTCATCCCCTTCCCGCGCAGCAACGCGGCGTTCGGCCCGGCGAACTACTGGACCGGCACGATCTGGGATTTCCCGGCCGGCAATCCGCCGTGGGGCGAAATCGGCCAGACCGGCATGCACCCGAACGGCGTGAACAACGCCGCCGAGCATTGGATGATCCGCCGCTGGGCCAGTGAAGTGAGCGGCGCGCTCACCGTGGACTGGACCGTGAACAAGGTGAACCTGAACGGCAACGGCGTGACCGGCCGCGTCTTCCACAACGGCGTGCAGGTGGACGTCTCGACCATCGCGGGCAACAACGGCGCCGGCACCAGCCGCTCCGTCATCATCACGAACGTCTCCGTCGGCGACTTCATTGACATCGCGCTCGACCCGACCGGCCCCGGCAACACGACCGACGACGGCTCGGACGGCTCGGCCATGACCGCGACCATTCGCGGCACGCCCACGCTCACGTCTTCGGTGGC
>JANOAY010000286.1:0-2667 GCA_031411375.1 Pedosphaera sp.
TCAATGATCGTTTTGACCGCGCCATCGTCCTTGATCTGGTTGGACAACTCGGAGTTGAGCTGGACGATTTTCACTTCGTCCGCCGCCGCTTTTTCGAGGTGTTCGCTCGCGGGCTTCATGGCCGTGCCCATTTCATAGACCGCCATGTCCTTCACGAGTTGGAAGGTCAGCAAGCAAATGAGTGGCAAGCCGCACACCATCATCACGCCCTTGGCCCAGCCGGTGCGCGAGGCGGTCCAGATGGCGAGCGGGAGCTTGAGCAATTCGACCGCGAGAATGGTCGCGCCGATCGGCCCGATGCCAAAGAACGTCACGCCCATGCCCTGCGGCAAACAGACGGCCTGCTGGTATTTCCAGCCCGTCGCCAGGATGACGAACTCCACAATCGTCGCCATGACGAGCAGCGGGATGGTGAAGTAGGAGATGTTTTTGCCTTTCAACTGCTGCCACAGCGTCGTGCGCGGCTCGGGCGGGTTTTCCGAATTCATAGGGGGGGAATGTTTCATAATGGAATCTTCTGAAATGGGATCGTCATGCGCGCGACCGGCGGAAATTCCGCGTGGCCGTCCGAGACTTAAAAATGGCGCTGCCTGTCATCACGCGACGCTTTCGCAGCTTGCGTGCCAGTGGGACGGGGGCGGGCGAGACCGGCTTTGTTGTTGAATTTGCGAGGCCGGAAGCGCGGCTAAACATCGCTCTGCCTGTAGTCTGGCGCTGACGTGAACGCGCCAACATCCGGCGGGTGCCGTCGCAGAATCCCACATGGCGGCGTGAGGTGCGGGCTGTCAAAAAATCGGACGTGTCCCGTGAAGCTGTCCTAGTGTGGCAGCGGAGCGCGGGCTTTCCAGCCCGCCGCCCTGTCCACCAGCGCGAAGGTGCGAGAACCTGCGAGCAAGGTTCTCCGTTTCACATTGCTGCGGGTTGAAAACCCGCGCCCCCGCCAAATAAAACAAATCCCCTCCCGCCTGCGCGGGAGGGGACGCACAAGGAGAAGTCCGGTCAGTCCACCGTGCGGATGCGGAAGAACCGCTGCGTCGCGTTGGTCGTGGGACTGGTGAACGTGAGCGAGCTGCCTGCGGCGGTGTTCGTCCAGAGCGGCGTCCAGGCCGGCGCGTTCAGGTCGTCCTTGCCGTCAATGGCGTATTGCTTCCCGGCGCGCGTGCTCCAAGTCAGTTCCACGCTGCCGTTGTTGAGCGCGCTGTTCGCGAAGCTCGGCGCGGCCAGCACCTCCACAGTGATCGTTTCCGTGTCGTTCTCGGCGGGCGCGCCGTTGTCGGTCACGCGCACGCTTATAGTGTTGGTACCGACGGCGCTGGGCGTCCAGGTGAACGCGCCCGCGCCGGTGATGCTCGCACCGGCGGGCGGCGTGGGCAGCAGCGTGAAGGTCAGCGCCTGCGCGGGCAGGTCCGTGTCGCTGGCCGTGGCGGTGAAGGCGAGCGTCTGGCCGAGGTAGAGCACCTTGTCGCCGATCAGGTCGAGCACCGGCGGCGTGTTGGAGCCGAGATTGTAGAAGTTCGGCAGCCGCGGCGTGGTGCTGTCCATGAAGTAGAAGTTCACCGTGCCGTCCGGGTAGCGGCCCGTGCTGAAGTTGTCCACCTGGCCGGGGAAGGCCAAGGAATCCACCACCGAGCCGTCCGGCGCGAAGAGGCCGATGGCGTCACCGGCCTTGGCGAGGGAGAAGTTGACGTGCAGGTCCGCGCGCGGAATGCCGCCCACGGTGTTCTGGTTCGCCTCGTTGTCCGCCCACACGAGGAGGTAGCCGCCGGGCGCGATGGTGTGCGCGCCGTTGGTGGTGATGAGATACTTGGTCTTGTTCGCCAGATCATCCGTGAGGTAGTAGCCGGCCAGGTTCACGAGGTTGGTCGTGGGATTGTACAGCTCGAACCAGTCCTCGAAATTCGAGTCCGCCGGATCGGCGAGGCTGCTCAGGTTGCTGGCCATCCATTCGTTGATGAACACGGTGATGGGCGCGGAGCGTCCGTCGTTCGTGCCGCGCGGCGTGACGTAGAAGAACTGCATGCGGTCGAAGGGCTGGCCATCGGGATACGAGCCGTAGCTGCGGTCGGCGGGCAGGGCGGAGTAGTTCACGAAGTCCATGACTTGCGGCGCGTTGGTGAAGAGGCGTGCGAGCGCGACGCCTCCGGCCCCGGCGGGCAGGCGGAAGCTGGTGTGATACTCGGTGTTCGTGGTCTCCACCTCCTCACCGTCGCAGAAGACGACGAGGAACTGCGTCGGCCCGATGCTGCTGCCGACGGGGAACGACCAGTTCGTGTAGTTCGTGTAGGTGTGGGTGAGGAACAAACCTTCGAGCGAAACGCTGTTCGTGCTCGTGTTGTAAATCTCGATCCACGGCTCGCGCTCGCCGTTGTGTTCGAGAATGCCGAGCGTGTTCTCCGCCTGCACCTCGTTGATCCAGAGCGTCTTGAACGCCGGGATGGTCGTGCTCAGCAGGTTGTTCGAGCCGGGCGAGTAGGAGTTCGTCGCCGCGCTGGAGATTTGCGCGGGCACGTAGTTCGACGGGGTGATGAAGATGTTGATGTTGGTGGCGCCGCTGTTCGTGGCCGTGGTCAGGAAGGCGCTGTTGCGGATGCGCATGAAGAGGTTCGTGGCCGAGTTGGTGGCCCAGTACCAGAAGCTCATGGTGTTGATCGAGTTCGCGGCCGGCGG
>JANOAY010000287.1:0-5097 GCA_031411375.1 Pedosphaera sp.
TTCTCTTTGCGGCTTCTGCTCTCTCTTGCGGCAAAGGAAATCCGTGTCCATCGGTGTTCATCCGTGGTTGAAATTCCTTGCGCCTCCGCGTCTCTGCGTTGAAACCCGTTCGCGTGGTTCGTGTGGTTGGCGGTTTCCATCGCGCTTCGGACGGCCAACCTGGCGAATCAAGCGACGGCGTTCAACTGTGTGTCACCCTGATTCAGCGCGCGGCCACGGGATCGGGTTGCGGCTTGCCGGTGGAATACAGCGCGCGGATTTCCTCTGCATCCAGCGCGCGGCTGAACAGGCAGAACTCATCCATCGCGCCGCTGAAATTTCTAATCATGAATGGATCGTTCTTCGGAAACCCTTGGGGGTTCCAATTGCCCAACTCCGCCACGCCGATGCGAAAGGGCGCCTTGATAGTCAGCGACTCTTCGCTCACCGAAACACCATTGAGGTAATGGGCCACCCGCTTCGCGCCTCCGTCGAGCACCACGGCCAGATGTATCCACAGGCCGAACTGATCGAGCGTCAGCACGGGCGGACTGTGGCCAATCTGGTAACGGCCCGGTTCGGAACCAATCGCGGTCAAAGCCAGCACGCCATCCTGGCGAATGGACCAGTGGACGGTGCCGGCCTCGAAGCCGTCGCTCATGAAGAGGGAATTGATCTGGCGATCCAGCCCCTGCACGCGCACCCAAGCGGCCAGCGTCAACGCATTGAATTCGCCCGGAACGCTCAGGCGCACGCGATCACTCCCGCCGCGAAACTCCAGCGCCCGCTTGTCCGGCCAGCGGCCTTCGGTCCACTGGCAGCCGACGATGGCGGCGTCGGGCACGGCGTCTTTTCGTTGGCTCGCGTTGGGCAGGCGCCAGTCCGACAGGTCCGTTTGCTCGAAATCGAAGTGCACGAGCAACGACGCATCCTCGTCCAGCCGGCTGCTCGCCGCGCGCCATTGTTCGTGCCGCAACACCTCCGCCTCGGAAGATTTGTTCTGGAGATCAAAAAGCGAGGCGAACCCCGCCGGATTGGCTGGAATGAGCCGGGGCGCGCCTGCTCCTTCCGCGATGGCACCCTGGCCTTCGCGCAAGCTCTGCTTCGCCGCGCCTGCGGGGGATTGAAACTCCACGCTGCCCTTGAAGACATGCAGTTCCGTCTGGCGCTGCCTCACCTCGACTCCGAACACCGTGCCGAGGTCCGTCACATTCATCAGGGGGGTGCGGACGCGAAACCCTTTTGCTTGCGGCGGCACCTCGGCAACCAGTCGCCCGCTCAGGCACACGGCTTCGCCAGGAGAAATAAGTTGAAGCTCGGCCGGGCCTTCGATCACCACGCGCGCCCCGCTGTAGAACACGATTTGCACCAGACCGGATTTGAGCCGCAGCCAGCCCGGCTCCAGCGGCGCTCCCAAGCGCGGCGCTTCATCGCGTTGATTCCACTCGGCGTCCACCACGCGATCCAGCATCGCGACCGCTTTGCTGGTTGCGCCCTTGCGGTCGCCCGGATGCGACGGTCGCACCATCCACCATGCGGCGGCGAGCAGGGCTACGCAGGCGGCGAAGGCCAGCGCCCGTTTCAACACGGGCCGATGGAGGCGCGCGCGCGAAGGGAGAGACAGGATTTTCTTCGCGCCATCAGACATGGCTTCGGTTCCGAAGGAAGCAAACAGGTCCGGCTCCGAAGCCAGCCGCGCATGCAGTTCCGCGCGGAAAAGGTATTCATCGCGCGCCGCTGCGTTGGCGCGCAGCAGTTCATTCAACGCCCGCATCTGCTCACCCTTACCCAAACCGTGGCAAACCGCAGCGACCGCCTCGTCGAATTCGCGCGATGGAAAATTAATCTTCACGCCGTCGCCTCCTCCTGCCGGGCCGCCGTCTCCACGCAGCTTTGCAACGCGCGACGAATCCGTTGCAGCATCTTGTAAGTGGCCTCGACAGATCGCCCTGACTCTCCGGCCAGCGCCTCAATGCCCGTGCGCTTGTAGTAGTAGCCCTCGACCATTGAGCGTTGCGTGTCGGGAAGTTTGCTCAAGCAGCCCTCTAGGTGCCGGAGCCGCCGCTCGAAGTCGGGCTTCAGTTCCTCGCGCCGGCTGGCGAGTTCCTCGGCCAATCCCTTCTCCAACAACGCCTGCCAGCGCTGACGCCGCTCGATCCACTGCTTGGCCTTGTTCAACGCGAACCGGCACGCCCACGGCGTGAACGGCTGCGCCGGATCGTAAGCATCAAACTTCTCCCACAACGCCAGCGCGGTCTGCTGCACGATGTCCTCCGCATCCGCCACGTTCGGCACCAGCACGGCCACATACCGAAAGATCTCCCGCTCACTGCGCAGGAACAGCGAGAGGAACCGCTGCTGGGCAGCGGCCCGGTCGCCAGCGAAGGGCTGTGCATCTGATGACATGTGGAGTTTCTATCACCACTTCCGGCGGGCCTGGAAAATTGGACAAAAAAAATCAGGGCGATGAAACATGCCGGCTCGGGCCGGTTAGCCCCTCACTTGAATTCGCCAAACGTCACCTTCTCCGGCGCGTCGGCTTCATCCAGGATCTGAATCGTCGTGGCCGGGCCGAGGTCGGGATTTTCCCACGAGCGCAGCACCCACGCGATTTTCTTGTCCGGCGTGAACTCCACGGCCTGCACCGGCGGATTGCTCCGGTCGAGCTTGCCGCTCCATTCGTTAAACCAGTTGTTCACGAGCGTGTTGCCGTTCGGCAGACGCCACGCGAGTTGCAGACTGGAAAGTTTGAAATCCGGCGAGTCGGCGGGCGTGAACGTCGCCACCGTTTCTCCCTGGTGCGTCACCTCGCGAATCGCGCGCCGGTCCACGATGAGCACGTTGCCGTTCTTCAACGGCGTGGCGCCCCACGGCCCATCCGCGGCGAACGACCACACTTCCTTGCCGCTCGCGTCGTACTCGCAAACCTTCTTCGCATCCATGTGCGCGACCAGCAGCGTGCCCCACGGCGTGATCCGCGCGTGCCGGAAATGGCCGTGGACACTTTTCGGATTGCCGACCGGCACCGGAAATTCCTTCTTCGTCTCGCCCGTCTTGATGTTCACCACGCGCACCAGCGCCGGGTCGCCGTTCTGCACGTAGAGCACATGGTCGGTGCCGATGGGCATGGCCGTATGGATTTCCGCGCCCTTGGGCGCGTCCAGATTCCACAGCACCTTTTTCTCCGGCGAGATCAGCTTCACCGCGTATTGATGCGCGAGCAGCAGGTTGCCGTTGGAGAGCAACACCGCATCGCTAATCTCGCCACGCCCCGCCGGATCATCGTAGGTCCACACGACCTTGCCCTTCCGCACGATGAAGGCGCGCCGGTTCTTCGACTCGCCCGCATACATGAAATCATGCTGCGCCAATCCCTTCCCCGGCAGCACCTGCGCCACAGCCGCCGGGCTTTCCGCCGCATGGACGGGAACAGAACTGAGCGCGACCATGCTCAAGCAGAGGCCAAGAAAAAGCGTCCAGTTGGATTTCACGCCACGGGGAGACGCCGTGGAACCGTCCGTGGCGACAAAAGATTTTCGACCGTCATTCAGTCTGAAGCGCAGCCGGCACGACCGTTTTAGGAAAAGACCGGCGACGATGTTTCTTTCACAAGGGGATGCTGCCGACCACGGACGCGAAGGTGAGAGGCCTTGCGCTGCGAGGCCAGGGCCGGGAACGGGGTGGGTCAGGCTTCCAGCCTGACGGTTCCGGCGGCATCCTGCCGCCGATTCTCAGCGCCGTGGTTCCCTCCAGAACACGGGGCTGGAAGCCTGATCCGCTTCCGCCGCACGCCAGCTTCAATCTCACCCCGCCGTCACCGGCACCGCGTCATCGTGTCGTTGCCGAAAATATCGATTACCTTCACGGCGATCACGTAGCGGCCAGGCTTGGAGTAGGTATGGGCCGCACTCGCCAGTTCCAACTCGCGCGACTGCCGCGTGCGGAAGCTCTGCTATTCGTTCTCGAAGAGGTAGGCGCCCGGGCAGCGCTCCTCGAAGTCAATGAACTCGCCCACGTTCGCCGTGCCGGGCAGCGCGCCTTCCACGCCGAGATTCTTCGCGACCTTGATGATTTCCTTGCGGCTTTCGTAGTCGAAATCCACACAAACTATTTCCGGGGGGCAATGAACGGTTAGGCCGCTTCAATGTGCTTTAGTCGTGGGTCTTAGAAATTCAAAAGTTCATTCCGAATATTACGTTGAAGCGGCCCCGCTGGGCGGGGCCGCGCTCCTTCAGCGCGGGCGCACCAGAATTTCCTCCACGATGGCGCGCGGCGGCAGATTGATGGCGAGCAGCGCGCACTCGGCGATGTCCTCGGCGGTCATCATTTTCAAGCGCGAGGCGTTGTCCGGCGGCACGGGGCGCTTGTCGAGGAGCGGCGTGTTGATGTCGCCGGGGAAAATCGCGCACGCGCGCACGCCGTGGCCGCGCTCCTCGGCATTGATGGCTTGCGTGAGTCCCGCCAGGCCCCACTTGGAGATGACGTAGCCGGGGCCGGCCTTGGGGCTGGCCTGCTTGCCCGCGTCGGAAACGATGTTGATGATGGTGCCGGTCTGGCGCTGGCGCATCTGCGGCAGGAACGCCTGCACGCAGTAGTAGGCGCCGTGCAAGTTCGTATCAATCATCGCGTGGTAATCATCGAGCGAAAGAACTTCGAGCGAACGCTTCGGCGCGTTCGTGCCGGCGGCGTTCACAAGCACGTCCACGGTGTTGAAAAGCTCGAAGACCGCGCGCGCCATCTGCTGGACCTGTTCCACGCGCCCGATGTCGCAGGGGATGACGAGCACGTCGTGCTTGGGCAGCCCGGTGAGCTGCGCGGTTTCGTCGAGCGCAGATTGAGTGCGCCCGAGCAGGGCGAGCCGCCAGCCCTGCTTGGCAAGCGCGATGGCGATGGCGCGACCGACGCCGCTGCCCGCGCCGGTGATGACCACAGTGCGATTCATGCGCGGCGTTGTAACGGGTGGAGCAGAAAGGGAGAAGGGAGAAGTGCGGGAACGGCCAAGGTTGACCACGGAAGACACGGAATGGAAACCTTCCCTCTGTCCATTCCGTGTCTTCTGTGTTTTTCGTGGTTTCTCAGTCTTGCTTCAGCCACCGCGATAAACGCACCGCGACATGC
>JANOAY010000288.1:0-4807 GCA_031411375.1 Pedosphaera sp.
TGTCTGTGGCGGAAGCAGTGAAGTGCCTGAAGGAACTAGAGGTCAATCTCGCGGCGAATATTCGCCGCTGTAAATTCAATCAAAGCGTTGAGATTGCTGTACGGTTAGGTGTTGATCCGAAGCAATCGGATCAAGTGGTTAGAGGTTCGATCGTGCTTCCGCATGGCATCGGAAAATCAAAGCGTGTGCTCGTGTTCGCCCAAGGCGCAGCGGCGGAAGCCGCCAAGGCTGCTGGTGCCGAATACGTCGGCTTCGATGACATGATCAAGAAGTGCGTCGAAGGCTGGAATGACTTCGACGTCGCCGTCGCCACGCCCGCCGCCATGAGCGAAGTGCGTAAGCTCGGCAAAGTCCTCGGACCGCGCGGCCTCATGCCGAACCCCAAGACCGGCACCGTCACCGACGACACCGCGAAAGCCGTGAAGGAAGTGAAAGCCGGCCGTGTGGAATTCAAGGTGGACAAGGGCGGCAACGTCCACGTTCCCGTCGGCAAGGCGTCGTTCACCCCGATCCAGATCGAGGAGAACGCCCGCGCCGTCATCGAGGCCGTGACCAAGGCCCGCCCCTCCAGCGTGAAGGGCAACTTCGTCCACACCTGCACCCTCTCGGCGACCATGAGTCCCGGACTGCGCATTGACATGCGCGAGTTCCTGGCCACGGCGTAATTCACGAACCAACCATTTTCTAAAGGAACCTTACCATGCGTCCCGAAAAGAAATTCATCTCCGGCGAGTATGTCACCCGCCTGAACTCCTCCCCGTTCTTCATCGTTGTGGATTATACCGGCCTGCGTGTCGGACCCATGACGGAGCTGCGCAAGCGTCTCCTGAAGGCCGGCGCGGAAATCCACGTCGTCAAGAACACCATCTTCAAGATCGCGGCCAAGGAAGCCGGCGTCTCCGATCTCGGCGGCGCGCTCACCGGCCAGATCGCCGTGGTCACGGGCCAGAAGGACGTGTCCTCCGCCGCCAAGGTGCTGAAGACCTTCGCTTCCGAGTTCGAGAAACCGAAGACCCGCTTCGGTTTCCTGAACAACCAGCGCCTCGAAGCTGCGGCCGTCAATGAACTGGCCGAACTCCCGCCGCTCGAAGTCCTGCGCGCGAAGTTCCTCGGCCTGCTCAACACGCCGGCCACGAAGCTCGTGGCGCTGCTCAACGAGCCGGCCAGCCAGCTCGCCCGCGTGCTCCAGGCCAAGGCCGACAAAGGCGCGTAAGCGACGGCGAAATAAATTCAGAGGCCGCCGGACAACCGGCGGCCTTTTTCTTTTAGGGACTGCGGTAGCCGAGCGCAGCGGCGACACCGCTTTGGGAACGGGGCAAGACCTTAGGTTACGGAGCGACCGGCACGCTCACCCGCGTCACCGTCACTCGCCGCACGAAGATGTCCGGCGGCGTCACTTCCAGACGCATATCCGCGCCGCCGTTTTGCGAGTTCAGGAACACGCCGTCGCGCAGGAGGAAGGTGGCAGTCTGCCAGCCGTTCGAGGGCGTCACGCGCGAGAACCGCGCGCTGCCGCCGAAGTCGATGGTTTGACCGCCCTCAACCTGCACGGACTTGTAAGGACGATGCCGCTCGCCGTCCATCGCGTCATACTGCAAACGCAGGGTGGTGAGGCGCGTGGTGAAATACTCGATCTCGCAGCGCGCGTTGGTGAGGCCCGCCGCCTTGAACGAGGGACTGATGGTGAAGTAGAGGAAGCCGTTGCCGCGCCCCGGGCGTGCCATGTGCCGGCAGAGGACGCCGTCGAGATTCGTCAGCGTGGTGCGACCGTCGGGTTCCTCGGCGAGATGTCGCACGCCGTCCTGCGGCGACGCTTCGCCGAGGAGAAGCGTCACGGTATTGGTTTGGGAGAAATCTTTTTCGTCCACGCCCACCTCGGGAACCGCGACGGCGATGACTTCGACGGTTGCTTCCGGCGCAGGAGCCTGCACGACAATTTCCGGCGCGCGGGGCAAACACAGCAGCAGCAGCCCGAGCACTCCGGCCGTGATCAGCGCGAGCACGACCGCGACTCCGACGAGCACGAACAGCACGGTGCGAAAGCCGGGGCGAGGCGGTTCCGCAGGAGGGTTCATGGCGCGAGGAAATCACGCCGGGCGGCGTTTGGCAAAAGCAAACAGGCGGAGGCAAGCGGACGGCAGGCAGTGGCGGACTTCCCGGAACCGCGCCCTAGATTTTACTCTGTAATCTTGGACATGATTTCTTTAAGTGAGGATTGTTCCATCAGCTCAACCCAAATGTGCTTATGCAAAAAACTCTGATTGGTCTCCTGTCTGTGGCGGTCGTGGTCCTGGCCTTGGCCTGCATCTGGCAGACGAGGCAGTTGCGCCACGCGGAAGCGCACGCGCGCGCCGCGCAAGAGTCGCTCGCCACGCAGAACGGCGCGGACGAGGCGCAGGCGCGGCGCATCCAGGAGCTGGAACGCGGCAATGCGCGACTGGAAAAACAGGTCGCGCAGTTTGCCACCGTCACGACTTCGCTGCGCACGAATGAATCCGCGCTCCGCAGCAACGCCACCGCTCTCGCCGAACGCATCAAGGCCGTCGCCGGCGGCGCGGACACGGAAGGCGAAGGCAAGGGCGCCGTCTGGGGCGACATGATTGGCAAGATGATGAAGGACCCCGCCATGCGCGAGATGATGCGCGAGCAGCAGAAGGCGATGATCAACATGATGTACGGCGGCCTCTTCAAGGAGCTGAACCTTTCGCCGGAGGAGAAGGACAAGTTCAAGGAGCTGCTCACCGAATCGCAGATGGGCAAGGTGGCGGCGACGCAGGCGTTGCTCGGCGGGGCGCAGGACGAGGCGACCACGGCGGCGGCGAAACAGTCCGTGGCCGACGCGAAGAAGCAGGCCGAGGCGGACATCAAGGCGCTGCTAGGCGAGGGACGTTACGCGCAGTACGAGGATTACCAGAAGAACGTGGGCGAGCGGATGCAGCTCGACCAGTTGAAGAACCAGCTCGCGGGCGAGAACGTGCCGCTGCGCGACGACCAGAACGCGCAGCTCCTGCAAATCATGAAGGAGGAGAAGCTCGCCCTGCCGCCCGCGATTTCCACCGAGCAGAGCGAGATGCCGAGCCAGGACACCTTCACGCCGCAGAAGATGGACGAGCAGCTCAAGTGGATGGAGCAATACAACGCCCGCATGGCCGACCGCGCGAAGAGCGTCCTCACGCCCGAGCAGTTAATCAGCTACCAGAAATTCCAGGAGCAGCAGGCCTCGATGGCGAAGCTCGGGATGCAAATGGCGCGGCAGATGTTCGGCGGGGAGAAGGCGAAGCCGGCGAAGTGAACCATGAACTGCGAGGTTAGAAAACCTCGCCACCTGCCGGCTGGAAAGCCGGCGTTACGACGTAGCGCCGGCATTCGTGTCGGCAGGTTGAGAGACATTCCTGTCTCGTGTGGACATTTCCACGCGCATGCCTCCCTCAACTGCGGAGTTCAATTCCTCCTCCATTCCCTCCACACTCCGGCGCGTGAACCTGCGCCTCTCGCTCCGCGCCTGCGCCGCCCGTGTGCGCCTCGAACTGATCGCGATCAGTTTCGTGGCCGTGCTCATCCTGGTGGCGTGCGTCATCGTGTGGTCGTTCGAGGACGAGAAGTTTCACGCCAGCGGCAGCGAGATGGACATCTGCCTCCTTGGCGTGCGGCCTGATGCCAGTGACGATCTCTACGATGTCGCGGGGCGCAAGACCGGCACGCGTCCCTTCGACGGCGTGAACACAAATGCCTGGGGCAGCAACATGTTCCGACGCGACTTCATCTTCGAGCTGCCGGAGGGCGTGGCGATTCAGCCGGCGCATTTTTACGTGGCGACGCGCCGCTTCCATGTGAACTCGGGACCGCTGCCCACCAATGTCGTCACCACGGGCCGCACCTACACGCTGGAGTCGGTCTTCGCGGACGCCTACTGGCATTCGAGCTTCTTCTTCAGCGGGCAGCGGCCGGTGGAATTCGTGGACGTGACGCTGACGTTTTTTCCTTCCGAACGCGGCCGGCCCGAGATGCGTCTCGCCGGGCCGTTCGCCGAGGGCGTGACGAACAAGGCGCAGTCCGCGTCGCAGTCGTGGTGGAACAGTCAGTTGGTGCTGACCGGTGCGGAGGTCAAGAATGGCGTGACCAACGCGCAGTTTCTCTTCATGGACAGCTATGGCAACTACGGGCCGGGCGCGCTCAGCTTTCTCGACCGGCAGGGGAAACGTCATCTGCCCTTCGTCACGAGCATCACGAACACCAGCGGGCCGTGGCGGGCGCTGGTTCATGTGCCGGGACTGAACTCCAACCAAATCGCCGCCGCAGAGATTCACGCGCCGCAACACAAGGTCTTCCATCATGTGCGGGTGCGTTACCCTGAGCGTCCGGTGCTGACCGCGCCCGCGCCGCGCGGGAAGCAGTGAAGGAACAAGCCGGCGCGGGCCGGCAAATCACGCCCTCCAGCCGTGGTTCTCTCGCACTTGGATCATGCTCGCGAGAATGTTGTTCCACGTTTCCTGCTGCGTCATCACGGCGTTCGGGAACATGCAGCCGTCCCAGCAGATGTGTTTGAACGCCTTCGTCACTTTGCCCGCGTTGTCGCGCATCCAGTAGCCGGAGTCGCGCGGGATGTTCAGCTTGCCGTTCGGATCATTCACGCGGCAATGGCGGCCGGTCTTGTCGTGCGTGCCGGAGCCGTGGACGGTCGCGTCATTTTGCGCGACATGGAAGTCAATCGTCCACGGGCGCAACGCCTGGGTCATCTTCTTCATTGCTTCGTGGAAGACGCCGGGTTCCCAGTTGAATTTCTTCGGCACGATGCGGTGCTTCGGCT
>JANOAY010000289.1:0-2422 GCA_031411375.1 Pedosphaera sp.
CTGAAATCCACGGCGCCGGCGAACGAGGCATTGGTGAACCACGCGGTGCCGCCGACCTTCAGGTTGTTAAAACTCGCGAGGCCATTCGTCTCCTCGAAGCTCGCCCCGCCCGCCTGAAGCACACCCGCGACATCCAACTGATCGAAATCCACGCCGCGCTGGAAAACCGTCTGCCGCACGCTAAACCCGCGACCGATCTTCATCTCCTCGAAGTTGGCCGCGCCCTGAAAAACAGATTCCTCCAGCGACAGCCCGTCGGCGAAAATGCTCTTCGAGAAATTCACGCCACCCTCGAAACGGCAGCGCAGCAAACGGATGTCGTGCGTCATCTCCGTGTTCCGCAAATCGATCAGCTCGCGCACAATCGCTCCCTCGATCAGAACGCCGTTCCGATGAATCACCACGTCCTTGCGGCTGCCCGTGAGCAATTCCTCCATGAACACGGCGCGAATGACGCGGGCGCTGTCGTCGGGAAACGCGCTGCTCAAGTCAGCCACTTTCCCGGCGGCGATTTGATCCAGGAGAAATTTTTCCGCCAGCGTCGGCGCACCGGCAGCGATGGGCGCACGCGCCGCCCTCGTGTCCAACGGCAGGAACAACAGAGCCAGCAGGACGGCTCTGATCCAGAGCCGCGTCGTGAAATGCAGAAGATGGCAGTGAGTCATGGTTCGAGAATCATTTTCCAGGCCCTCCATTGAGGCGCGTCACGCCGTGAGTCTGGGAATTTCCTCATCACGTTCGGCCACCATTCGCCCGGAACTTGCCGAGGAACAGACTGCACATTCACAATTCAAGCAAGCCCGACGATGGCGGGGCCGTGTCCTAATTTGGCGGAGCGCGGGTTTTCCAACCCGCAGCAACGTGAAATGGCGGGCGGTGTCTGCCAGTTCTGGTGTGTTTGTCTTTGCGGATGTTACTGCGGGTTGGAAAACCCGCGCTCCGTCGCTGGCGCAAATTTGGACACGAGCAATGGCGAAGTAGAAATCGTTAGCAAACATTCTGCCCTCACCATCTCGCCACCACGCTGGGGCTAAGACCCCATAGCGCCCAGGCCTGACCCGCGTAGTGTGCAGCCATGTCAACTGAATTGATTGTTCTCATCGTGGTGCTCGTGCTCTTGTTCGGCGGCGGCGGTTTCTTTTACTCCCGTCGTGGCCGGCGTTAAACCATCGCCCCATTTCCCCGTAGCGCAGGCGTCCCGCCTGCGGGTAACGGCGGCGTCCCGCCGCCCGTTCCAATCCCCCGTCCACGCGGCGGGACGCCGCTTTAACCCGTACTCGAGGACGGCTGCGCTACGTGCCCGCTGCTCCACGGCCAGCGTTCCGGTTCCGCGCACAATCCTGCGTTCACAGGATTCATCAGCGTGTAGCGGCAGCACCGCTGCAAATCATCGTCATCTCGAATGAGATGGTCATAGGATTCGCTTTGCCAGAACGGACCCGCTTTGTTCCCCAACAACTTGTTCAATTCATGCGCGGTGAATGACTTCCAACTATGCAAAACTTCGCTCAACGTGCGCGGTGGTTCTGGCCGGACGACGGCATGAACGTGATTCGGCATCACGACCCAGGCGTATAATTTATAGCGCTCATTATTAAAAAACTTCAACGCGCCCGCGACGACCTCCGCGCAGGCCCGCTGGCGCAGATGACACTCGCCGTGTCCCGCGTCGAGATAGCGATCCACCCGATCCGAGTACCAGCGAAACAACTCTTCTTGTTCCCGCCACGTCAGCGGACGGTTGGCGGCCAGCGCCTGGTCCATGATCAATTGCCGCTCCTGTTTGAAACGCAGCAACACCTCGCCCGGCAAGGTTCCCGCCTGACGAAACGTGACAAAATACGTTCCACCTTCCCGCTTCAAATGAGGCAACACCCCGCGCGCATGAACTCCCGCGACCAGCTTCGATTGGTTTTGAGAATCAGCCATAGGCGTCGTGCAGGCGTCCTTGCCTGCGGGTTAATAACAGCGTCCTGCGATCACTATAAATTGTCGAGCCGAGAGAACGTTGCGCCACCGTTTCCCCGTAGCGCAGGCGTTCCGCCTGCGGGTAACGGCGGCGTCCCGCCGCCCGTTCCAATCCCCACCGCACCCACACCCCGCCGCCCACGCGGCGGGACGCCGCTCGAATCCGCAGCCGGGACGGCTGCGCTACGGGCGTTATTTCACCCTGATGACAAACACCGCCGTCACGTAGGGCGGAAACGGCTGCGCCCCCGGGCTGAAATCCGTGGTCACAAACGTCTGAGGTGTGCCGACTCCGGCGTTGTCCGCCTGCGCCGTGGCAAACGCATCAATGCCGCCGAGCGCCCCGCTGTTCTGGCCGCCACGGATAAACCGCTGCGCCCCCGTGTTGATGTCCGGCATGAACTGCCCGTCCAATGGCGACTCCGGATCGTTGAGCAACTGCCCGTTGCACTCC
>JANOAY010000290.1:0-3900 GCA_031411375.1 Pedosphaera sp.
ACGGGCGAAGGCTTGGGCAACAAATTTCTGACGCACATCCGCGAAGTGGACGCCATCGTGCAAGTCGTCCGCTGCTTCGACGATGAGAATGTCATTCACGTCGCTGGCTCGGTTGATCCCGTGCGCGACATTGAAATCATCTACACGGAACTCGTGCTCGCCGACATCGAAGCCGTTAACAAGCGGCTGGAGAAAGGCGCGAAGGACGCCAAGCGCGGCGACAAGATCGCGATTGCCGAGGCGGCGGTGCTGCAAAAATTCCAGCCCGTGTTGAACGAAGGAAAGCCCGGCCTGACCGTGCAGCTCACACCGGAGGAAAAAGTCATCGCGCGCGGCTTCTACCTGCTGACCGACAAGCCGACCATCTTCGCCTGCAATGTGAAGGAGACGGACCTCGCGACGGCGGAGACGAATCCCTACGTGCTCAAGGTGCGCGAATATGTGAAGGCGCATCTGGCATGCGAGGCGGTTTTCATCAGCGCGCAGATCGAGAGCGACCTCACGGACTTGTCGGAAGCGGAGGCAAAAGATTTTCTCAAGGAACTCGGCGTCGAGGAATCCGGCGTGGGCGCGCTCATCCGTGCCACGTATCACTTGCTCGGACTGCGGACGTATTTCACGGCCGGCGAGAAAGAAGTGCGCGCGTGGACCATTCACGTCGGCGACACCGCGCCGAAAGCGGCGGGCGTGATTCACTCCGATTTCGAGCGCGGCTTCATCAAGGCCGAAACCGTGGCCTACGACGACCTGGTGAAACTCGGTTCCGTCGCCGCCGCGCGCGAGAAGGGCCTCTACCGCATGGAAGGCAAGGAATACGTTGTGAAAGACGGCGACGTGCTGCTGTTCAAGTTCAACGTGTAGTGCCGAGCGGCACCCGTGCGGGTCGCCGTGGATCTCACTGGCGTTGGCCGCGCCTTCCAGGCGCGGCGGCCAACGCCAGCACGGCGCTTTTTTATTTTCCGCCAAGGATTCATCGCCCGCCGCTGTCTGACTGATTAAAAGGGCGCATGGTCGAGAACAGCGACGAAGAACAATCGTGGATTGCTCGCAGCCGGGAGGGCGACCAGCAGGCCTTTGCGGCGCTGGTTCAGCGCTACCAGAAAATGATTTTCGCACTCACATACCGCATGATCGGTTCCCAGACCGAGGCGGAGGATTTGACGCAGGAGAGTTTTATCGCGGCCTTCCAGCAGCTCGATGCGTTTCGTGGCGAGTCGAAATTCTCCTCGTGGCTCTATCGCATCGCCACCAATCGCTGCCTGAACTGGCGGCAGCGCGACGCGCGACGCGAGCGCGCCTACGAAAACTGGGGGCGCGAGCGGGAAGTCGCTTCCGTCACCGTACCGCACACCGGTGCCGTCGCGGCGCAAGTGCAGCAAGCCCTGTTGAAACTGGACGACAAGCAACGCGCCGCCATCGTGCTCACCACCTACGATGGGATGAACCACGCCGAGGCCGCGCGCATGCTCGGCTGTTCCGAGACGACGGTGTCGTGGCGCATCTTTGCCGCGCGCCGCAAACTCAAGAAGTGGCTCGCCCCATTGGCGAAAGGAGGCGTGCGTGAATGATTCCGAGTTGAACGAACTGCTGCGCCGCGCCCGCGTGCCGGAGCGCACGGACGAACAGTGGAGTGAATTGCAGGCGGACACGGTGGCTGGCCTCGCGCTGCGAGGCCATGCGCTCGCAGCGCGAGCGCATCCACCCGTGAAGCGCATCGCCCTCTGGTCAGTCGGACTGGCCACGGCGTGCGTGCTGTTCGTCCTCGCGCTCAACCACTGGCGCGCGGCTCGCACCGAACCGAACCACGATCTTGCGGACGCGCAGAAACTTTTCTCCGAACTGAACGCGCTCTTCCCGAATCAATTGGAAGCCGTGGTGTTTGATGGTTCCACGCCGCGCCTCGTCCTCGCGGAGCAAACTTCAGCGAACCAAGGCACGCCCATCTTCGTGCGGCTCTGCGGTGCGCAGGGCTGCCAGCGGGTCATCACCTTCAGCGGCCGGCGCGTGTCGTTGAACGGCGAATCGTGCGAAGTGCTGGCGGACGCGCGCGGTCACGTCATCGTGACGGGCGAGCGTTTTGTGTGGTCGAGCGGTGATGCCGCGTCGTCACCAGGCGGCTATCGTATCGAAGCGGCCACGTTGACGGGGGCGTTATGAAACCGGCGCTCGCGATCATGTGGCCGCTTTGGTTCGCCAACTGCGCCCTTGCTCAACTCCAAATCCTGACGCCGGAGCAGCCGTCCGCCGTCTTTGGCGGCGAGATGCGCGCGGTGCAAATCACCTTTCGCAACACGGGCGAGCATCCCATCGAAACGCCGTTGAAGACACGCTTGTTCCAACTCAGTTCCGCCACGCGGATGCCCGTCGGCGAAGTGGAACCGTGGAAGAAGCTCACGGTGCTCGGCGGGCAGACCGTGCTCGAAACCGCGCGCCTGAAATTTCCCGAAGTGCGCGCGATCACAAAGTTTGAAGTGCGCTGGCTGGATGACGCGGACCGGGCCGTGGGGCAGACGCCGGTCACGGTTTATCCCACCAACTTGCTGAACCAGTTCAGCGGCCTCGCGGGCGAGAAGCCGCCGGGCATTTTGGATCCGCATGGGCAACTCACACCGTTGCTCCGCGCGCTGCGGGTGGAGTTCGATGATTTGACCCAAGGCGAGCGGATTAAAACGTGGCGCGGGCCGCTGGCGATTCTGGGGCCGTTCGATGTGAAGCAGACGCCGCCGCGCGAGATGACGAAACGTGCGCATGAACTGGCCCGGCGCGGCGTGAATGTGCTGTTGCTGCCGGCGAATTATAAACGCGCGGACTCGGTGGTGATCATCCACCCGGTCGGCGGCGCGCGCGTGGTGAAGGCCTCGAGCGATCTGGTCGCCGGGCTTGCCACCCAACCGCTGGCGCAGGAAAAGTTGATCGAACTGGCACGCCTTGCCGTCACTCCGAATTTTTTGCCGGCTGAAACCGGACCGTGAACAGGAACAATTTATGAAAACATTCCTCACCCTCCTCGCCGTCCTGCTCGCGCTCACCGCCGTGCAGGCCAAAGACCCGGTGCTCACCGTGGCCGTGTTCGACTTTGAGTCGAAGGACGAAGCGGTGCGCGACCTCGGGCCGAAAGTCGCCACGCTCATCAACGCCACGCTCTCGGCCAGCGACGGACTCATCCTCGTCGAGCGCGCAGAACTGGAGAAGGCGCTGGGCGAGCAGGAGCTTGGCCTCTCCGGCACCGTCTCCGCCGACACCGCCGCGAAAGTCGGCTATCTCACCGGCGCGAAGGTGCTCGTGACCGGCCGCGTCTTTCTCGTGGACAAGGAGCGGATGATTGTCGCGAAGATCATTGGCACCGAGACCAGCCGCGTCTTCGGCGAGATCAGCAAGGCGTCCACGAGTTCATCCCTCAGCGATCAGGCGGCGGAACTCGCGAGCAAGATCGCCAAGACCATCGCCAGCAAAGGCGACACGCTCCTGGCGAAAGTTGAGACACGCGAGGAACGCGTCGAGAAGCTGAAGAAGAAACTCAAAGGCGAAAAGCTGCCGAGCGTGTCCGTGACCATTCCTGAAACCCATTTCGGCACGCCCGTGCGCGATCCGGCGGCGCAGACCGAACTGCTGCTCATTCTCCAGCAATGCGGCTTCACCATCGTGGATGAAAAATCGAAGGAGAAGGCGGACGTGGAAATCACCGGCGAAGCCTTCAGCGCGCTCGGCCTGCGCAAAGGCAACCTCGTCTCCTGCAAGTCGCGCGTGGAAGTGAAAGTTCACGACATGAGCGCGCGCAAACTCATCACCGCCGACCGCCAGACCAGCGTGGCCGTGGACATCGCCGAACAAACCGCCGCCAAGACCGCGCTGCAAAACGCGGCGGCGGATTTGGCGGAGCGGCTGGTGCCGAAGCTGGTG
>JANOAY010000291.1:0-2195 GCA_031411375.1 Pedosphaera sp.
CGAACCCGGGGATCGCGCCGACTACGGCGGGCGCAACCCCGGACGGGGTTGAAGCCAACAATCCTCGTCGGCACTCAGGTTCGACCCCTCCGGGGTCGGTCCCGCTCCAACCCTTGAACCCCCGGTTGCCACCGGGGGCTATTCACGTTCAAGCCCTCCGGGCTTGGCGCGCATGTTCAGCACTCGCTGAAAAACTGAGATGCGCCTCGCAAAGACACGGCCAAACAATTTCGTGTTTCAACTCCACCCATTCTGCTTTCTTCACCCGCATGGATTCACCCGCCATTTCCATCCGCCTCGCTCGCCACGATCCATCCGAGGCCGAGGCGCTGGCGGACGTGCTGATGGATTGCGTGGAGGGCGGCGCGTCCATCGGGTTCATGCAGCCGTTGGCGCGCGCGAAGGCGGTGGCGTTTTGGGAAGGCGTGCTGGCCGGGGCCGCGCGCGGCGAACGCATCGTGCTGGTGGCCGAGGACGCGGCGTCCGGCGTCGTCGGCACCGTGCAACTCATCCTCACCATGCCCGACAACCAGCCCCACCGCGCCGACGTCGCCAAGATGCAGGTGCATCGCCGCGCCCGCCGTCGCGGCGTCGGAGCCGCGTTGATGCGCGCCATCGAGGACGAAGCGCGCCGCGCGGGCCGCACGCTCCTCGTGCTCGACACCGTGACCGGCGGCGACGCCGAGCGTTTGTATTCCAGCCTCGGCTGGCAGCGCTGCGGCGTGATTCCCAACTACGCCCTCTGGCCCCAAGGCGGGATGTGCAGCACCACGGTGTTTTATCGGGAACTGGCGGTGGGGTGAACGCACCCTGACCGGGAAGGCCGCAGGGTTCTGGTTGGTGGCTAGAAATGACCACCCCAAAGCTCCGGGAAGCCAGTTTTGCCGGTGGGGAGGCCATTTTCTGGCAAAAACAGGGGTTTTCCGCCCCGGAACGCCGCCCCCTTTTCGTCCATGGAACACCCCGCGCCGTTCTTGGAAGACCCCGGACGGTTCTTGGGACACCCCGGCGCCTTCTTGGATGACCCCGGCGCGTCCGTGGAACACCCCGGACGGTGCATGGCGCACCCCGTGCGATTCTTGGGAGACCCCGCCGCGTTGGGGGCGGCTCCCCGGACGGTTCTTGGACGACCCCGCGCCGTTCTTGGGGCACCCCGCCGGATTCTTGGACGACCCCGGAGCGTCCAGTGGACACCCCGCATCGAAGGCGGATGACTCTCCAAACCCGGCGGTGGTCGGTAGGGCGCGCTGTCCTCAGCGCGCCGCGCCGGGAATCGGAGGGACGCCATCGAACTTTCCCACGCCTCACTCCGGCGCGGTGACGACACCGCGCCCGACCACGCCCCGGCTTTTTCTAGTGAAGTGGAAGACGGAACCTTCTGGCGAAATGGGCATCAATGCAGGGCTGAACCTTGCTTAAATTTTCCCCCGCCCAATCTCCCGGAACAGCCACGCGCGGGCGTAGGCCCAGTGGCGTTTCGCGGTCGGCTGGGAAAGTCCCAGCACGGCGGCGGCTTCTTCGGTCGTGAGTCCGGCGAAGTATTTCAGCTTCACCAGTTCCGCTTTCTGCGCGTCGTGCGCGGTCAACTTTTCCAGCGCGTCGTGGACGGCCAGCAATTCATCGTCATCGCCGGGCGCGGCCACAGAAATCTCCTCCAGCGGCACATGCTCCTGTCCGCCGCCGTGCCGAACCGCCCGCCGCTTCCGCGCGTGATCGATGAGGATGCGCCGCATGGCCTCGGCGGCGGCGGCGAAATACTGCGCGCGATTGGCCCACGACCGCTGCTCGTCGCCGCCGAGCTTCAAGTAGGCTTCATGCACCAGCGCCGTGGCCTGGAGCGTGTGTCCCGGCGATTCGCCCGCCATGCGCGCGCGGGCCAGCTTGCGCAACTCGTCATAAACCAGCGGCAACAACTCCGCCGAGGCGTTGCCGTCCGCGCGATTCAGAACCTGGGTCAGGTCATTCATTTCACCTCAGTGCGTCACCTTCAGCCGCACGAAGCGCTGGGTGCCGGCGCCTTTGGGGAGCGTGGCGCGGATGGTGCGGGTCACGCCGTTGTCGGCGAGGATTTGCTGGGTGACGCCGGTGGTGCTCCAGGTCGCGCCGAGGGTGGCGGCCCATTCGACTTGATAGCTCACGTCGGTGACGGCGGCGGGGCGGACGTAGGTGAGTTGGAGCGCGGCCGCGTCCACCAC
>JANOAY010000292.1:0-3608 GCA_031411375.1 Pedosphaera sp.
GGGAGAGGGCCGGGGTGAGGGGGGACGCACCACTCTCCTGACGTACATTCTCAGCAACGGCCTTCGGCTCCGCCCGCGAGACGGCGGTGAACTCGCCCTGCGAAACCATCCGCCCCTTCTCGAACTCCGCGACGTGCGTGATCACGGACAGCGCCTCGTCCGGGCGGTGCGTGGTGTAAATGATCTGCGTGCCGCGTCGCGCGATGGTTTCGATCATACGGAGCAACTCACGGCGGAACTTCGCGTCGAGGCCGTCGCACACTTCATCGAGCAAGAGCAGCGGCGGCTGGCCCACGACGGCGCGGGCGATGAGCACTTTCCGCAGTTCGCCGGTGGAGAGCGCCTGCATGTTGCGCGGAAGCAGCGGCGCGATGCCGAGCTGGCGCGCGAGCGATTCCGTGCGGCGCTTTTGTTCGCGCTTCAGCTTCACGTAGAGCAGGTCCGACTGCGCGAAGCCGGTGTGGATCACGTCGCGCGCGGTCAGGTTCCACTCTTGTCGCAGGTAACGCTCCTGCGATTCGGGTGCGACGAGCGCGATGTGGCGACGCACTTCGATGGCGGTCATCTGCGTGGTGCCGTCGAGGCGGAAAATGCGTTCACCCTTTTTTGGTGCGGGCCAGACTTCGCCGCGCAGCAGGCGGAGGAAGGTGCTTTTGCCCGAGCCGTTCGCGCCACGAATCATCCAATGCTCGCCACGGCGTAGCGCCCACGTCACGCCGCGCAGCACGCGCGCGCCGTCCAGCGCCACGTCCACGCTGTGCAATTCAATCAGCGGTTGATCGTTCACGATTTTTCAGGCCGGACGGTAAAGAAGAACTTCCGGCCGCAGCAATCTCCGCCACATCGCACGCCTCTTGAAAGTAACAACATCGGGAGACTGGAAAGTCTCCCAACCTGCCGGGTGGAAAGTGGGCGTTACTTAGCGCCGGCTTCCCCGCCGGCAGGTTGAGACACATTCCTGTGTCGTGGCCACAGACGGCCCGCGATGTGAATGCCAAAAAATATTCCCGCCACCACGGCCACACCGAAATCCTGCTTGTGTTCGCGCAACCTTGTTCGGAAATTCCGCGCGCTTTGAATCCCATCAAAACTTTTCAAGTGGAGGAACTCCCGGTGCGTGTCTATGCCGCGCAGGCCGACTTGGCGCAGGACGCGGCGCGCCTGGTGCAGGCGCATTTGCAGCAATGCCTCGCCGAGCGCGGCGAGGCCAGCGCGATTCTCGCCACGGGCAATTCGCAGATTCGTTTCCTCGATGAACTGATCAAGCTCGGCGGCGTGGACTGGTCGAAGCTCACGCTCTTCCACATGGACGAATACCTGGGCATTGATGGGAACCACAAGGCGAGCTTCCGCCGTTACATGCGCGAGCGCGTCGAGTCGCGCGTGAAGCCAAAGGCGTTTCACTATCTCAATGGCGAGGCTGACCAACCGCTCGACGAGTGCGCGCGCTACGCCGACCTGTTGCAGGCGGGCGAGATTGACCTTTGCTGCATGGGCGTGGGCGAGAACGGCCACATCGCGTTCAACGATCCGCACGTCGCGGAGTTCGATGATCCGTGGAGCGTGAAACTGGTGAGCCTCGACTTGAAGTGCCGCCAGCAGCAGGTGGACGAGGGCCATTTCCCGAACGTGAACGACATGCCGCGCTTCGCCTACACGCTGACCATTCCGACGCTCTGCGCGGTACGGAAGATCGTCTGCATCTCGCCCGAGACGCGCAAGGCGCAGGCGGTGCATGATGCGTTGAAGAAGCCGGTGAGCCAGCAGTGTCCGGCGTCTTATTTGCGGACGCAGAAGCAGGCGGTGCTGCTGCTGGATCAAGATTCGGCGGCGCTGCTCTGAGCGGAGCGCCGAGCACCAGCGCGGCGCGTGGGAACGGCGGACGGTCACGCCGAGCTGGTGCTCGGCGCTCCAGCGTGGCCACGGTCTGTTGCGAAGTCCGGGGCGCTCCCCTCTCCGCTCCAATAACTCCCACACTCCTTCCCACCCTACGCCTACTGAAGTCCCGCGCACCTTCTGCCGATGATGTTTCAGCCAAGGCCCGGTTCGTCGCGCCGGGTGAAACTTAAAATCAGAAAGAACTAATTATGCCGTCATTTGCTTACGTTGCGCGCGAGGCCAGCTCCGGTCGCGAAATCCGCAGCTCCATGGACGCCTCGAACGAGCAGGCCGCCGTGTCCACGCTGCTCAACCGCAACCTGCTCGTCATTTCCATCCAGGAAAAAATGGCCCGCAAGGGCAAGGCCGCCGGCGGCACCGTCGCCCTCTCGGACCTCGTCATCTTCACCCGCCAGCTCGCCACCATGATTGACGCCGGCCTGGCGATGGTGCAGTCGCTCCAGGCGCTCGGCGAACAGACCTCAAACAAGGTGATGAAAGACGTCATCAAGGACGTGACCCAGCGCGTCGAGGGTGGCGACAGCTTCTCCGAGGCGCTGGCCAAGCATCCCAAAGTTTTCAACCGTCTCTACGTCTGCATGGTCGGCGCGGGCGAGCGCGGCGGTCTGCTCGCGGAAATTCTCGCGCGCCTCGCCACCTACTTGGAAAACACCATGCGCCTCCGCAAGAAGGTGAAGTCCGCGTGCATGTATCCCGCCGTCGTGACTGTGGTCGCCCTCGGCATCACCGTGTTCCTGCTCGTGAAGGTCGTGCCGGTCTTCGGCGACGTGTATAAAAGTTTCGGCTCGAAGCTGCCCGGCCCCACCCAATGGCTGATCAACATCAGCATGTTTCTCCAGAATTATCTGCTCTACATCACGTTCGCCACCGGCGGGCTGATCTACGCCTGGTTTGCCTACATCAAGACCAAGAAGGGCCGCGAGTTCTGGGACGGTCTCCGCATCAAGCTGCCCATCTTCGGCCAGATCGCGCACAAGATTTGTCTGGCCCGTTTCACGCGCACGCTGTCCTCGCTGATTCGCGCCGGTATCCCGATCCTCGAAGTATTGAGCATCGTCTGCAACACCGTGGGCAACGTGATCATGGAAAAAGCCGTGCGCACGGCGGCTTCCGACATTGAAAAGGGCGAGGGCATTTCCGCCGCGCTCGCGAAACATCCCGTCTTCCCCGTGATGATCATCCGCATGATCACCGCCGGCGAACAGACCGGCAAACTCGAGAACATGCTCGAGCGCGTCTCGGACTTCCTCGACGAAGAAATCGAGACCACGCTGAACGGCCTGACCTCGCTCATCGAGCCGCTGCTCATCGTCTTCCTCGGCGTGACCGTGGGCGGCATCGCGATTTGCATGTTCCTGCCCATCTTCAAGCTCTCGGAACTCGTCAATCCGCAGAAGTAATTTACCGCCCACGCCCCACAGAGAGCGCGCGCAGCAATGCGCGCGCTTTTTTTTGCGACTGGGATGCGCAGCCCGGCGCTGCTGGACCGCGTGGCCAGGACCGGCGAATACCTGCGATTTGAAAGCGTCCTGGACGCCCGCGTCCGTGAGCTGGCCACTTGCGCCGTCGCCCGCCATGTGAGCAACCAGTTCGAATGGACGATGCACGCGCCGCTGGCCGTGAAAGCCGGCGTCGACGCCGCGGCGATCGAGGCGCTGCGGCTGGGCGCGCGTCCCACGGCGCTCAAGCCCGACGAAGAAGCCGCGCTG
>JANOAY010000293.1:0-3105 GCA_031411375.1 Pedosphaera sp.
CCGAGGTTCAGCACCATCGAGACGCCGTCGCCGCCGTGCGTGTGCTGCGTGATGCCCATGCTCCAGACGAAGACGGCGTTCTTCGCGTCGCGCAACAATTCAGCGAACTCCAGCATGTCGGCGTGCGCGAGGCCGCTTTGCTTCTCCAATTCCTCGAATTTGAGATCAGCAATTTGCGATTTCAAATCCCCGTAACCCTCGGTGTGCTGCGCTATGAATTCCTCATTCGCCCAGCCGCGCTCGATGAGAATTTTCAGCACGCCAGAGATGAAGGCGATGTCGCCGCCCTGCGCCACCGGGAACCAATAGTCCGTGAGATTCGAGCCGAAGAGCGCGCTGTCCGCGTTCGACGGCACCCAATACTTCTTCATGCCCGGCTCCAGATACGGATTCACCATTACGATCTTCGTCCCGAGCTTCTTGGCGAGGTGCAGATACTTCGTCGTGACCGGCTGATCGTTCGCCGGATTCGATCCGAAGAACACCACGAGGTCGGTGCCAAACCAGTCCTTGTAGCTGCAAGTGCTGGCCGCCACGCCGAGCGCGTGCTTCATGGCCGCGCCGCTGGGCGAATGGCAGAGGCGCGCGGCGTTGTCCACGTTGTTCGTGCCGAGGAAGCGCGCGACCTTTTGCGCCATGTAATAAATCTCGTTCGTCACGCCCCGCGAGGTGACGAAGAAGGCGAGGCGGTCAGGAGTGCTGGTGCGGATGCGTTTCGCAATAACCGCGTAAGCCTCGTCCCAAGTGATACGGTGAAAACCTTTTTCGCCCGGCGAACGCAGCGTGGGATACGGCAGCCGTCCCAGCTCGCGGAGTTCCGCGTTGGACAATGATTTCAGCTTCGCCACGTCGGCCAGCAAATTTACGTCCAGCGCCGGCATCGTGTTCAGCCGCAGCAGATTCAGCCGGGTCATGCACAGATGCGTGCCCTCAATCGTCCAGTCATGAAAGCCCGCCACTCCTAGCGCACAGCCATCGCACACGCCCTTGCTGAGGACTTTCCACGCGTAGCCGAGATTGTCGCGGTTGCGCCACACCACGTTGAGCATGTCGCGGAAGTGCTTGGGCTTCTTGTGGCCCACGCCGAAGGGCGCGGCGGATTTCAGCCGGTCAACGGCGGTGATTATTAGGCGGCGGCTCATGCGCCCGCAGTCTCGCGAAGGTGCCCCTAGAGGCGAAGAAAAAATTGGCGCACGCCATTACGCAGACACGGGACTCGAGCGTCGCACCGCCCACAACCCGATCGCCACACCCATGCCGAGGCCGAGCAGCAGCAAGAAGCGCGCGCCCAGCGGCGCGGTGCGCGTCACCTTTGTTTCCAGATCAATTCGCAGGTCCGCCCAAGTGTCTACCTGCACCGCACGCTGGAAGGTTAGCACCCTGCCCTGCTCCGGCACCGCAGCACGAATCGCGGCGGGCGCCGCGACGGCGGCCTCCTGTTGTTGAATCAATTTTGTCGCGAGGCGGGTCAAGGCGTTGTTGTCATCGGCGGTGTTGTTGTCGAAGATCAGTTTGGCTTCGTCCTGCGAGTAATTTCCATCCCGACGCTGACGCAACTCACGCACTTTCGCCGCGACACCGGCGGCGGGCGCGCTCGCGGACTGCCGAACGTTCAAACCGATCAGCGCCTGCTGCATCTTCACGTTGTGAAGTTGCACGCGTGCGTCCTCGTTGAACGCCTGATCGTGCTGCGACAAACCATAGGCGTTCTGAAAAGCCAGCCGCGCCTGCTGTGGCGCGCCCTGCGAGAGCAGGCTGTTGCCGAGTTGCAATTGCTGCTCGGCCGCTTTCGTCTTCTCGCTGCGCACGGCGGTTTCCTGGGCGAGATAGGACTTCAAATCCGCGAACTTGCCCCAGCCCGTCGTGCGCGCCTCGCTCAGTTGCAACGTGCCTTTCCAGTCTTTCAACTCCCACTTGTCGTTCAGGAAGACCTGCCAGGTGATGTCTTCGAGCGGCAGATCAAACTTCGGCCCGAGCAATTTCAAATCGAGCGCGCGTGAACGGGCTGTGCCGACATCGCTGCTGTAGAAAAATTCCACGGCAATCGCCTCGTCCGGCTTCGACTGCTGTTCAAGCGGAATCAAAATGCGATCCTGTTCCAGCCACGGCGCGACACCGTTCTGGTTCACGAACGCGAACCAGAACTTCGCCTTCGCCGGCAGCGTCAGGTGCAGCAACCGCTTGTCGCCCGGCACCAAATCGAGTCGAGCGTGCGTGAGCATCATGCCGTCGTCCGAGACCACGGACTTGAGCAGCACATGATTGACCCGCGCGGGCAGCAGCTTTGCCGCCTCGTGACGACGCACCTTGACCGCGAGTTGAAACGCCGGTTCTACAAGTCGGAACGTGACGTTGGCCGCCGTGGTTTGCAGGTCCTGGCGCAACAGGCGCGGCACGCTCTGCCACTCGCTCAATTGCAACGCCGACGGCAGCGCGCCGAGTTCGAGTTGCAAGCGACCGACCGATTCCACCGTCACGTAACCCCGCTGGAGATTCACGCCCGCCGCCTCGATGCCGCGCAGCGCGATGTCGCGCGACGCGCCCGGCGTCAGCGTCTGGTAGGTCACTTGCAGCAAGTAGCTGCCGATGATGCGCCGGTGCAATTTCACTTCCCACTCCTGCAATTCGTTCGTGACGGAACCGGCGCGCGGCAAAAAGTCCGCCACCTGTTCGCCGCGAAATTGCACGCCCTCCGCATTCGTCGGCACCAGCACGCGCAACGCCTTCAGCCCCGTGTTCTCGATCTGATACTGGAGGTTGGCCGTGACTTTGATTTGCGCCTCGCCCATCGCGACGTGTTGCAGGCTCTGCACCTGCACCCACGGATCGACCTGCTCCATGTCGAGCGCGAGCGTCCACTGATCTTGCAACAGGCGGAACGCGAGCACGCCCTTCTGCCGGATGCCGGACTTCTGCGGATCGAGCTGCGTCAAGCCATCGCGCGTGCCCGCCTGCAAACGCATTCCCTGCTCCGGCACGATGACCAGTTGCCCGCGCTGCTTGTTCGCTTCGCGCAACAACAAGCGCGGCACGGCCCAGCCGTTCGTCGCCTTCACGCCCGGCCCCGCGAGACTGATGGACAACTGCTGCGCGCCTTCCGTCTTC